>NZ_RAWQ01000103.1:0-34443 GCF_003668965.1 Corallococcus sp. AB030 | reverse complement strand
CAGCACCCCCGCCCGCCCCCCGTCCAGGGCCTCCGAGGGGCCCGAGGGGCAGTCCGTGCTGACGATGGGGCAGCCCAGCGCGAGCGCCTCCAGCAGCACCATGGGCAGGCCCTCGAAGCGCGAGGACAGGGCGAACGCCGTGGCCCGCCGCATCAGCGCGTGCGGGTTGTCCGCGTAGCCAGGCATGAACACGGAGTCCCCCACGCCCAGTTCCGCGACCAGCGCCTTGAGCTCCGCCTCCAGCGAGCCCACTCCCAGGATGAGCAGGTTCGTGTCCGTCCCGGCCGCCTTCATCCGGGCGTGCGCGCGGATGAGCATGTCGAAGGACTTCTGCGGCTCCAACCGCCCCACCGCGATGACCACCGGCTTCTTGAACACCGGCACTGCCCACGCGGGCAGGGGAGCGTCCGCCGCGGCACGGATGCGGGCCGCGTCGACGAAGTTGGGGATGACCTCCATCCGCTCGCGGTCCACGTTCACCAGCTCCGCGAACGCCTTCGCGGAGTCGTAGCCACACGCCACGATGCGGTCCATGCCCGGGTAGAGCACCTTCAGGCCCCAGAGCTGACGCTTCGGCTGCTCGCGGTGGAAGGCGCCCCAGTCGAAGTGCACCATCCCCAACACCGGCTTGCCCAGCAGGGCTCCCGCCATCCGCGCCAGCAGGGCCGCCCTGCCCTCCTGCCCGGAGACGATGATGTCCGCCTTGCGCGCTTCCTGGAAAAGCCGCCAGAGCATCCGCGGCAGCTCCCAGCGCCGGTAGGCCTCCACGCCCACGCCCCAGGAGATGGGCACGTCCGCGGGGATGCGCCCACGCGTGTCCGGCGGCGGCGGACCATGGTGGAAGAACAGCGAGGGATCGAACCGCTCCCGGTCCAGACCCGCCAACACGTTGCACACGGAGCGCTCGATGCCCCCCGTCCCCATGAAGACGAGCGTGAACAAGACGCGCCGCCGCCCAGGGGCTGGGACTGCCATCTCTTGCCGCGCCTGCAGTTCCAATGTCTGGGATTCCCGGTAAGAAACGATTTTCTGACCTCCTGCCCGGCGAACGCGAGTCCGGCGAGCCCACCCCTGGAGCTGAGGGTTGATCATTAGCCCACGCACCTTGCGATAGGTAGCGAAGGTCATCCGGCGCCGCCACCCAGGAGACAGTTGAACGCCGTTCGTCCGGTGGATCTCCCGGGGGCGCCCACGCCATTTCGTGACAGCGGCCATCACCGGCCCGCTGATACATCGTTGAAACACCCGGAGGGCGTCCTGCCGGGCGAGTTCCACCATTGACGCGTCAAGAGGCGCCGGACGCGTCAGGGGACGGGGTTCACCGCTTGGGGACTCAACGAGCCCGGGGGCCTGCCAGGAACGGGATTCCGGGTATAGGCTCACAATTCATCCTCGTGAAAAAACCCATCCACCTCCAGCCCGCCCGTTTCATCGCGCTCGCCCTCGTGGGCGTGCTCGCGGTGGCGGC
This sequence comes from Corallococcus sp. AB030, assembly GCF_003668965.1. Lineage (NCBI taxonomy): Bacteria > Pseudomonadati > Myxococcota > Myxococcia > Myxococcales > Myxococcaceae > Corallococcus > Corallococcus sp. AB030. The sequence continues at coordinate 32,975 of NZ_RAWQ01000103.1, read as the reverse complement.
CTTCATCGCGTACCGCAGCGTCCGCACCGCACACGCGGTATTGCACCCCGCGCGCCAACCGTTGAAGCCGGTGGCGGAGGGCGCGCTCGCGGAGCGCACGGACGTGGTGTTGCACACGCGGGATGGCCTGACGCTGCGTGGATGGTACGTGCCGTCGCGCAACCACGCGGCGGTGGTGGTGATGCACGGCTTCGCGGAGAACCGCACGCAGATGCTCTTCGAGGCGGAGGTGCTCTCACGCGCGGGCTACGGCGTGTTGCTCTTCGACTCGCGCGGCCACGGCGAGAGCGAGGGCGACCTGGTGACCTGGGGCGACCACGAGCGCCAGGACCTGCGCGCGGCGGTGGACTTCGTCTCGCACCGCGACGACGTGGATCCATCCCGCCTGGGCGTGCTGGGCTTCTCCATGGGCGGCACCACCGCGATGCTGGAGGCCCTCGATGACGAGCGCCTCAAGGCGGTGGCCGCCGCGGGCGCCTACCCGTCGCTGGAGGCGGACACGCGCTACAGCTACGGCAAGTGGGGGCCGCTGAGCGTCCAGCCGGTGCTCTGGACCCTGCGCCTGTCCGGCGTGGACGTGGACGCGGTGGACCCCATGAAGCGCCTGTGTGATTTGAAGGGCCGGCCGCTGCTGCTGATCAACGGCGACGTCGACGAGTACGCGCCTGCGTTCCTCCAGGACGCGCTCTTCCAGGCCGCGTGCGAACCCAAGTCCTACTGGGTGGTGCCCGGCGCGCACCACGGCGAGTACGCGAAGAAGGCCCCGGAGGAGTACTCGAACCGCCTGCGCGGCTTCTTCGACGCGGCGCTGCTCAGCGGTTCCTGAGCACCGCCTCCGGGCCCACCAGCTCCGGCGCGGGCGCGTCCGCCGCGGCTTCTTGCGCGTCAGCCGCGGCACGCCACTCGGGGGGCGCGTCCAGCGCGGGGCGGCCCTCCAGCAGCTCATGCGGGCGGAAGCCGGCCTTGTAGCGCAGCGAATCGCACGCCAGCACGCGGTAGCCCAGATACACGTAGGGGATGCCCCGCTCGCGCGCCAGCTCTACCTGGAACAGCACGCTCGCCTTGCCCAGGGACAGCCGCCCGTAGGCCGGGTCGTAGAAGAAGTACACCGCGCTCCATGCGTGCGGTGTCTCGTCGCACAGGCCCAGGCCCACCAGCTTCGGGCCCGCGGGGTCGCTGTCGTCGTACCAGGCCACCTCGCGCGCGGACGGGTGCGGGAAGGCGAACTGGAACGAGTACTCGCGCTCCCCCAGCTCGGACGACTCCCAGTCGCGGGATGACTCACGGTCCGCGTGCCACGCGCGGTACAGCGCCAGGCGCTCCTCGTCCACGCGCGGCGGGCCCACCTCCACGCGCAGGTGCGCGCACGCGGCGCGGGCCCGGCGCTGGCTGCGGTTGGGCGTGAAGCCCGCCACCGGCACTCGCAGGGACACGCACTCGTGGCACGACGCGCAGGCGGGCCGGAAGTACTGCGGACCGAAGCGGCGCCATCCGCGCACCAGCAGGTGCTCGTACTCCTGCGCCGTCACGTTGCGCATCAGCAGCGTCTCCAGGGACGCCTCCCGCTCCGGCAGGTAGCTGCACGGGCGCGGATTCTCGATTTCATGTGCCAGCAGGACGGCCATCGGTGTTCCCTTCCTGTCGGCCCCAGGCTCCGGCGTCAAGCCATGCCTGCCCGTCCGGCGACCCACCTTTCGTCGGAAACGACCCGTCCGCGTGGGCCGTTTCGTATCCAGAAGTGGCACACCGACTGCAAGTCCCCGGCTGAAGCCGTACCGCTTGCGGAAGAGGACGAACGCACATGGCCCGCGAGGAACTGCATCCCGGATGGCTGCCGCTGGACCCCGAGGAGGCCGACGGCCCCCTCTCGGGCGACGCCTTCTTCGAGGAGGACGACGCCTTCCACTCCGCCCCCGGAGCCGACGCCATGGACGACCTGGACGCCTTCGATTTCGCCGTCGCCAGCTACTGAAAAACCCGTGGCCAGCGAGCCACGGTGTGGCAGCCCTGTCGCGATCCGACTGTCATTTTGTCCGGTCCGCCCCCTGAAGGGGCCGTAGAAACTTCCGAGAAACCGCGAGACGGCCTCCCGCGTTCGCTTCCCCGGACAGCAGGCGGGTAGCGCCGGACACAGGGTCCGAGGCGCAATGCCCCCGGGTGGCGGAATGCCCCACGCGCGGAGGGGCTCGGCTCGCTTCTCAGTCGTGGGGGGCCACCGGTATAAACCGGGGCCTATGTCATCAGTCGACGTCTCGGTGGTGATGCCCACGTACAAGCGCGAGAAGGACGTGGTGGAGGCCATCCACTCCGCGCTGCGTCAAGAAGGCGTCCAGGTAGAGGTCATCGTCCTGGATGACTCCGCGGAGGGCACGGCCCGGGACGCGGTGCAGGGCATTGGCGATGCCCGCGTGCGCTACTTCAAGCAGGAGGTGCCGTCCAAGGGGCGCCCCGCGCTGGTGCGCAACCACGGCGCCACGCTGGCGAAGGGCCGCTACCTGCACTTCCTGGATGACGACGACATGCTCGCCGACGGGGCGCTCAAGTCGATGGTGTCGGCGCTGGACGCGCGGCCGGACGCGGGCGTGGCGGTGGGCTGGGTGGTGCCCTTCAGCGAGGACCCCGAGTGGCTGGAGGACAAGAGCACCTACTTCGAGCGCGTGGCGCAGGTGGGGGCCACCACGCCCAACAGCGCGTGGACGGTGGCGCACATCCTGTTCCTGGGCACGCTGTACGTGAACTCCGCGTGCATGGTGCGCCGCGAGTACTTCCAGCCCCTGGGCGGGTTCGATCCGAACATCCCCGTCTACGAGGACGTGGACTTCTACATGCGCGGCATCCGCCGCTACGGCCACGTCTACGTGAACCGGCCCATCCTCAACTACCGGGTGGGCAAGCCGTCGCTGATGAACGACCTGGGCAAGACGGGCGCGAAGGTGGAGAAGTCCGTGGCGGAGTCCAACGCCATCATCCACAATAAGTACCGGCGCGAGCACGGCGAGCTGGAGTACCGGCTGCTGCAGCTGGCCACGCGCGCGCTGAAGGACCGCTTCGGCCTCACGCGCTTCCTCCCCCTCAAGCTGCCTGGCGTTTCCTGAAAGGGCCCCACACCGTGAGCCTGCGTCGTCGTCTCGTTGGAACCGCAAAGCGCCAGTTGAAGCAGACCCTGGGGCCCGTCGTGCAGCGCGCGATGGCCCCCGCCCGCGCCTTCCTCCCCCCGGAGACGTGGGGCCTGGAGTCGCGCGCCGGCCAGGGCCTCTTCCTGGAGGGCGTGTCGCTGTCCCAGCTGGCCACTGAGTACGGCTCGCCTCTGCACGTGGTGCACATGGCGGCGCTGCACCGCAACGCGGACGCGTTCCAGGCGGTGCCCCCGGGCGCGGCGGCCGGCTGCGAGGTGTACTACTCGTACAAGACCAACCCGGTGCCGGGCGTGCTGTCCGCGCTGCACGCGCGCGGAGTGGGCGCGGAAGTGATTTCCGCCTATGAGCTGTGGCTCGCGCTCAAGCTGGGCGTGGCGCCGGAGCGCATCGTCTACAACGGCCCGGTGAAGTCGGACGCGTCCATCCGCGAGTCCGTCACCCGGGGCATCGGCCTCCTGGCCGCGAACCACCGCGAGGAGCTGGACGTCTTCTCACGCCACGCGGCGGAACAGGGCAAGCGCCCGCGAGTGGCCGTGCGGGTGACGACGATGTCGGGCTGGAACTCGCAGTTCGGCACGCCCATCGTGGGAGGCCAGGCGCTGGCGGCGTACCGGCAGGCGCTGTCCTACGGCAACCTGGACGTGGTGGGCCTGCACGCGCACCGGGGCGAGCTCATCCGCACGGAAGCGGAGCTGGAGGGCTTCGTCGGCGCGGTGCTGGACTTCGCGGACGAGCTGCACCGCGAGCTGGGGGTGGAACTGGAGGTGCTGGACCTGGGCGGCAGCCTCTGCACGCCGACGGTGGAGCACATCGAGCAGCGGGACTGGCGGCTCAACCTCACCTTCCAGCGCGACCTGCCCGCACCGGACTTCGCGGCGGCGCTCTCCATCGAGCAGTACGTGGCGAAGGTGGTGTCCCAGGTGGAGGCGCACTACGCGAAGCAGGGCCGCAAGCGCCCGCGCATCTTCCTGGAGCCGGGCCGCGCGATGACGGGCAACACGCAGCTGCTCCTGGGCCGCGTGCACGCGCTCAAGGACGGCGGCGAGCGGACGTGGGCGGCGCTCGACATGGGCATCAACCACGCCGAATGCGTGCGCAACGAGTACCACCAGCTCTTCCACGTCGAGCAGCCGGCCGCGCCCGCGCACCGGGCGTACACGGTGGTGGGCCCCGTCTGCACCCCGGCGGACACGCTGTACCACGCGGTGCGGCTGCCGGAGCTGAAGGTGGGCGACACGCTGGCCATCATGGACGCGGGCGCGTACTTCGTGCCCTTCGGCACGTCCTTCTCCTTCCCGCAGCCGGGCATCGTGGGCGTGGAGGGCGGGAAGGTGCGCAGGCTGCGCCGGGCGGAGACGCACGAGGACCTGATCACCTTCGATGATCCGGTCCCCGCGGCCCCTCGCTCCGCGGGCTGACGGCCCTTTTCAGCGGTTGAAGACCATCATCCGCAGGAAGGCGCGGGGGTGGCGCGCGGCCCCATAGGAGATGGTGGCCAGCTCCACCGCCGCGGGCATCATGTCGTCCCGGTCGATGAGCGGATCCACCGCCGTCGCCTTGTGGGTGTTGAACCACTGCCGCCACTGCCGGGCCTCGTCGGCCGGAAGCGCGCCGGACAGCCGCTGGAGGTTGAGCAGCATCTCCAGCGCGATGCGGTTGCAGAACACCGCGTCCTCGTGCGCGGCGCTGGCGTCGCGCGCGTCCTCCACCGCGCGCTTGAGCGCGTCCCGGTCCCCGGTGGCCGCGTGGTACGCGAGCAGCGGCAGGGGCAGCCCCCGCGCGATGTCGAAGCCCATCTGCCCGTAGAAGCGCGGGTTGAAGTCAATGAGGAGGTACGAGTCCTTCGTCTGGATGAACTCCACCTCGAAGACGCCGTGGTAGCCCAGCTTCTTGCACAGCCGGGTGAGGCCCGCGACCAGGTCCGGGCGCAGCGGCGAGGACTCGAAGCAGACGCCCACGCCCAGGCGGCGCGGACGCTGGAGGACCTTCATCGCGGCGCGGGCCTCGAAGAGCTCGCCGGACTCATCCACGAAGCCGGAGAGGCTGTAGATGCCCTCGGCGGCCTCCGGGTGGAACTCCTGCACCATGGGGTTCACCACGGCCGGGTCGAACTTCACGAGCATGGACGCGTAGGTGTCTCGCGCGAACTCGCGGTACTCGCGCGCCAGGTCGTCCGGAGAGGCCACCGGCTGGCCCTTGCGGTGCGTGGCGTGGAGGATCTGCGTGGTGGGCTTGAGCAGCACCGGGAAGCTCGCCTCGCGGCGCACCTGCTCCAGGTCCGCTTCCGACTGGGGGAACCAGGTGCGCGGCAGGTTCAGGCCCACCTCCGTGCCCACTTCGTAGAGGCGGCGCTTGTTGAGCAGCCCGTACACCGCGTCCACGCCCGGGTCGTAGAGGTGGAAGAGGTCCTCCAGCTTGGAGCGGTGCGCGGAGATGAGCCACGCCAGTTCGTCGCTCGTCGGGTAGAGCACGTGCTTGACGGGCTCGCGCAGGCCGAAGTCCACCAGCCACTGCAGGAAGGCCTCCGGCTGGGACTCCGGCGGGCACTGCACGCGGCGGCTGACGAAGCGCGAGTAGCTGGCCGGCCCCAACCGGCCGGTGTCCGCCACCGTCACGTCCACGCCGTGGCGGCCCAGACAGCGGGCGGCGGCCAGGGTGCCGTAGAAGTTGGCGGAGAACAGCAACGCGGGGGGCCGGGTCGCGATGGCGGCCGCGGGGGCCTCATCGGAGTAGGCGGCCTCTTCCATCTCATGCTCCAGTTTCACGGGGTCGCCCTCGCGGCGCGGGCGCGCGGAGGAACGACGGGATTGGCGGTGGGGACGCTGCGCGTGACGACCCCGCCCGAGCTCGGAGGTCGACGGGCCGGCGGCGGACGAGGTGCTTGCCATCAGCCCCGCGGCGAGAAGCGTCAGAAGGTGCCTGTTCATGTCGAGCCGTCTGCCTCTGGCGAGTCGGGGGGACGCCGGAAGCTCAATTCCCGACAGAATACCTTTTCCGGTGGCGCTTGGGACCGGCCCCCGCACGATTGCACCTCCAAGGAGCAACCGGGCTCACGCCGGAGTGCCGCCGGGCGGGCTCCAGCGCAGACAGCCCCGGGTCAGGAGCCACGCGTCGGTGGCGACCCCAGGGGTCATGCTCGCGAGGCGCACGGCGGACTCGGCGAAGGCGTCCGCGGGCGCGGTGTGGCCTTCCGCGCGCGCGGCGTTCCAAGCCGCCTCCCATGCCTGGAAGAAGGCGTGCATGGGGTCGCCAGGGCGGACGCGGCGGCGCAGGTCGCGGGGCAGCCAGTCGCGCAGGAGCAGCGGCGCGAAGCCCCGGGAGAAGTCGGTGTGGAAGAGGAGGCCCTCTCGCGCGGGGGCTTCCGCGTCCGGCGTCCGCCGCAGCAGGTGGGCCACCAGCACCGCGCCGTCCGTGTCGGAAGAGCCCTCCACGAGCAGCCCGCCAGGCACCAGGTGCCGCGACATCGCGCGGTGGGCCTCCGGGATGCGCTCCGGCGGGCCCTGGCGCAGGAGGTTCATGGCGCGCACCAGGCGGGCGGGTTCGTCCGGTGACAGCGGGAGCGCGAAGCCGCCCTCGCGGAAGTGGGTGCGCGCATCCGCGTGGTTTCTCGCGGCGTCCGTGGCGCGCTCGGGGTCCAGCTCCACGCCCACCACGGACAGCTCCGGGTTCAGCGCGCGGAAGGCGGTGGCGCTCTCCAGCGTGGTCCACGGGTGTTCACCGAAGCCCACGTCCACGAAGACGGCGCGGGCCCAGGGGCCGTCGTCACGCGTGAGCAACGTGGCCTCGAACTGGCAGAGGTACGCGTCCAGTGCGCGCAGACGCCCACGCGTGGTCCTCCCCCGGGTGCGGGTGTCCAGCTCCTGAGCCATGGGCACGACATGGGCGCTCCGGGCCGGGGACGTCAAGGGTTCCCCTCCGGTTGTAGCGCGGGAAGTCATCGCCGGGCGCTCGCCGTAACACGGCATGTCACAACTTCTGTCACAAGCCTTGTTACATCCGGAGGCTTTCCCTCTGGAGCCGGGTGGAACGCGGCCGTGAGAGGGATTGGCACCACTGCTGCACAGGGGAGCCGCCGGTGCCGAGGTCCCGTGGCATCCGCGACCGCAGTCCCCTCCTGGAGATTGGTTCCCCGTCCCCCATGATCACTTCCAGCTTCATGCGCTCCTCCCTCGTTGCCGCCCTCCTCCTCTCCGGCTCCGCCTTCGCGGGCGAGTCCAAGTACGCGTCGGCCGCCGCGGCCGCCTGCACCGAGCTCAAGAGCGAGCTGTCGCGTAGCGCGAAGGAGCAGGGCCTCGCGATCGACGAGGCGGAGATCGGCACCCACACGTCGGAGCAGGCCACCGTCGTGGCGACGAGCATCGCGGGCTTCGACAAGGTCCCCGCCACGGAGTACGCGAAGGGCGTGGACGCGGCCTTCGTCTACATCGACTCCGAGGAGGCGGGCATCCCCGCGGGCAACTACCGCGTGAGCATCCGCGCCAACCCGGAAGACATCAAGGTGGGCAAGTACAAGGCCATCGCCAGCCTCATCGACAAGGACGGCAAGGAGGTCGCGCAGCGCGCGACGGTCATCGAGACCTTCCCCTCGGCGGTGAAGTCCGCGCGCTACGGCTCGCCGATGAGCGTGGGCATCCAGCAGCACACCATCAACGACTGGAACCTCACGCGCTTCCGCAAGACGATCATCGTCGTCATCGTGCACTCGTGGGGCGTCACGGTCATCGACCTGTTCGGCACGGACTACAGCAGCTACTACGGCTTCTAGTTCCGCGTTCCGCCGCCGGGAGCCTCGTGGGTTCCCGGCGGTGCGATTTTCGTCCCGCCCGCGGCGCACCTAGAGTGCGGGGCCTGTGAGCCCTCCGTCCGCGACCTGCCCCCGCTGTGGCGCCCCCCGCGTGGCGGGGCCCGAGTGCCCGGCGTGCGGCGTCATCTACCTGCGCGCGGAAGTGCGCGCCGCCACCCAGCAGGCCGAAGCGCGCGACCGCGAGGCCCGAGAAGCAGTCCAGCGCGCGGCCGAGGACCAGCGGGCCGCCCTGCGCGAGGCCCTGGAAGCCCACACCGTCCCCACGTTCGTCTCACCCCTGGTCGCGGCCCAGCCCGAGCCGGACCCGGCCATGGAAGGCATCACCTTCCACGGCGAGCACACCGGCGACGAGGGCCGCCTGGAGGCACGGCTGCGGCTGGCGGTGCTGCCCGTCGCGCTCGGCATCGCCTGGCTCGCGGTCCGTTCGCCGGGCTTCCAGGGGCTCCTGCGCATCTTCTTCACGATGCCGGTGCACGAGCTGGGACACGCCGTCACCGCGTGGTTCTGCGGGTTCAGCGCCACACCCACGCTGTGGGTGACCCATGTGTCGGACGAGCGCTCGACGTTCATGACCGTCGTGCTGTCGGGGCTCTTGGGCGCGCTCGTGTGGCAGGGCTGGAAGCGCCGCCGGTGGGCGTGGCTGGGCGTGGGCGCGGGGCTCCTCGCGGTGCATTGGGCTGGCAGGTTCGGGCTCACCCAGACCCAGGCCCAGGCCCTCTTCTTCTTCGGCGGCGACGCGGGCCTGATGGTGCTGGGCGCGCTGCTGATGGCCACGTTCTACGTGCCGCCCGGCCACTACCTCCACCGGCATCAGCTGCGTTGGGGGTTCCTCGTCATGGGCGCGGCGGCGTTCATGGACGGCTTCGAGCAGTGGTGGGCGGCGCGCAGGAACGTGGACCGCATCCCCTTCGGCCGCATCGAGGGCGTGGGCCTGAGCGACCCCAGCGCCCTGGTGGAGACCTACGGCTGGACCGTCGGCAACATCATCCGAGGGTACGTCACGCTGGGCATCGTCTGCCTCGCGGCCCTGGGCGTGCTCTACCTCGTCTCCCTCTGGCGTGTCCGCGACGTGCTGCGCGGCTGAGGCGCTGCCTCGCGCCAGTTCCCGAACGGCCACTCGAAGCCCGGCGTGCTCAGCACCTCCGGCTTCCGCGCGCCCCGCCAGCGCAGGGCCTCGCCGGGCCGCAGGAGGAGCGCTTGCGGCCCTTCGCCCTGCTCCTTGCGCACCTGGGCCAGCCGCTCCGGATACGGATCCGCGTCCGGGTTCTCGTCCATGTTGCTCGCACCCTCGACGGGCTCGCCCGGATAGCCGGCGTAGCGAGGGCCCATGCCCTCGCGCCAGTACCAGGGGGCGCCGCCGTCCGCGCAGGGCACCACGTAGCGCGCGCCCAGGAGCGCGCCGTAGCGCAGCGCCTCCTCCGGGCCCGCCATCAAGCGCTGCGGCGTGGTGAGCGCGTCGCGCGGCACGTTGACGAGGAACGCATCCAGCGTGGTGAAGCCGAAGAAGATGGGCGGCAGCCGGAAGCCGCGCACGCCGCAGAAGAGCACGTCCACCGGCCCCTGCTGCTTGCGCACGCGGCGGCACACCGCGTCCATGTCCCCGCGCACGTCATGCCCTGCGTCCGCGAAGAAGGCGGCGGAGAAGTCCTTCGAGCGCACGAGCCACGTGTTGCCCTCGTTGTAGAGGTCCGGGTGGGGCCCCTCGCCGTCGGTGGGCTGCTCGCCGTGGAAGGGCAGCGCGTGCACCGTCACGTCGCCCACCTGCCGCGTCTCTCCCCAGCGAAGGGGCTCCACGTGCGTGAAGCCCAGCTGCTTCAGCCGCAGCGCGCAGTCCGTGGAGAAGAGGCTTTCGCGAGCCACCGCCGGCACGAAGATGCGCGTGTCGCGAGGCAGGGGCAGCAGCGAGCCCAGGTGGAAGTGGTCCCCATGTGAATGGGTGATGACCACCGCGTCCACCCGGCCCAGGTCCGACGCCTGCAATGAACCATAGCCGGGCAGGTCCGCCTCGCCCGTGGGGCGGAAGTACGGGTCCACCAGCACGCGCCCTTCCCTACCCGACACCAGCACCGTGTTGTGCCCCACGAAGAGGGCCCCCGGTCCCGGCACGTCCACCGGCCCGTCATGGCGCACGAGCCAGCCTGCCTGCGACAGGTCGCCGAGCAGCTCGCCCACGACGGGCACGGTGGCCAGCGCGCGCAGCTCTTCACGGGTCGCGCCGCGAGCGAGCGACGCGAACAGGTCCGCCACCACGGGCCAGTCCTTCGCGCGCACCGGAACGTCCAGCCCCAGCGAGTCCTGGCGCAGGTGCAGCACGCGCGGGCGGTGGCGCAGCGGATCCGGGAAGAGGACGTCCTCGCGCAGCACGCACCGGCCCATGCGCCGCTTCGTGCCCTGGCAGAGCGCGGCGTAGCGGGGCGTGTCCTCCAGCCAGCGGATGAGCGCGTCCGCTTCGCGCAGGGCGCCCTCGCGGCCCAGCGCGGCGATGTGGCGCTTCAGCGGCACCTGCGCGCGGCGCACGGGGCGCGCGGTGGGCCCCTGGATGCTGCACCCCAGGTCCTCGTGATGGTCGGCCTCCGTGCGGGCGGAGGCGAGGACGGCCAGGCTGACGCCTCGGTGCAGGGTGAATCGCATGCGTGCGACGTCGCATGGCGCCCTGGCCTTCGCAAGGGGTTGCGCTTGCGACCGGCCGCCGGGCTGCCCGCGACCTCTCGGGTTGTGGGCGCCCCATGGAGGCCGGTACCCTCCCGCGCACCCATGGCCCACCCCGCCGAGCCGCTCCCGCCAGAGCCTTCCGCCCCCCTGTCCTCCGTGCCCGAAGCCGTGACGCCGCGCTTCCGCTTCCTCCCCGCGGTGGGCACGTGGAAGTACCACCTGCTGCTCGCGTCGGTGGCCATCTTCTTCCTGGGCCCGCTGGGCGGTGTGGCCGCGTCGTACATGAACTTCAGCCTGGGCTTCTTCGTCGCCAGTCAGGTGCTGTCCGGCATCCTCGGCAGCGTCGTCACCTACGGCTACGGCGCGGAGGGCAAGCACGGCGCCAACTACATGCAGACGATGGCCGCGTCGGTGGCCTCGCTGTGCGCCATGTCCGTGCTGATCCAATCCATGGTGTGGCTGGGCATGCCCCAGCCGCCCGCGTGGCAGCTGATGCTCTTCGTGGGGTGCGTGGGCATGTTCGGCGTGGGCGTGGGCATGCTCTACACGCCGCTGCTCGTGGACCGGCTCCAGTTGGACTACCCGTCCGGCTACGCGGTGGCCAACATCCTGCGAGCGCTCACGGACAAGCGCCTGCTCAAGGCCTCCATCGCGAAGCTGGGCGGCGGCACCGGCCTGGGCATCCTGGCCGCGTGGCTCACGGAGAAGGTGGCCGCGGTCGCCGCGCTGAGCGTGAGCAGCTCCACGGTGGGCGCCGGCATGGTGGTGGGCAGCCGCATCACCGTGCCCGCCATGCTCATGGGAATCACCGGCTATGCCATCACGCCCTATCTGCGGAGCATCGGGTGGTTGGGGCCGAGTGATCCGTACCGGAAGATTGGCTTCCTCATCTCGCTGGCGATGATCTGCGGCGCGGCGCTGGTGGACCTGGCGCTGCTCGCGGTGCAGGCGGTGGACCGCATCCGGGGCCGCGCGCAGGCTCCCGCGGACACCGAGCCCGCGTGGAAGAAGGTCAACGTGCCCCGGCTCATCGCCTGGGTGGTGGGCTGGGGCGCGGCCGTCGTCGTGGTGGCCACGCAGGTGCTGCACCAGCCCGCGGGCTTCATCATCTTCGGGCTCGCGCTGTCGCTCCTGTTCGTGCTCATCAACGGCATCGCCTACGGCATCAGCGACAACAACCCCATCTCCAGCGCCTTCGTGATGTCGGTGCTGCTGATGTCGTTGCTCGGCCTGAAGGATCCGCTGGTGGGGCTGATGGCGTCCTCCATCCTGCTCATCTCCACGTCGGTGGGCTGCGACATGCAGCAGGACCGCTCCACCGGGTGGCGCCTTGGAACCAACCGCGTGGTGCAGTTCCGCTACCAGGTGCTGGGCATCTTCATGGGCGCGGTGCTGTGCGTGGTGCTGGCGCGCGTGTTCATGGGCGCGTACCCGGTGCTGTCCGTCAACCAGTTGGATCACCCGGACGTGAAGGTGGGCCAGTGGGGCTCCGCGATGACGTACAAGTTCGTGGGCGCCATCCGCGACCTGGGCACGCTGTCGGCGCACAAGGTGACGGCGCTGCTCGTGGGCCTGTCCATCGGCTTCACGCTGGAGGTCATCCGCAAGGTGGTCCGCCGCCACCCCGCCTACCTGCGCTACGTGCAGGGTTCGCGCACGGGGTTCGGCGTGGGCTGGGCGATGGACTCGCTGGTGCTGGCCAGCCCCTACGCGACCGCGTTCGGCGGCTTCATCGCGCTGCCGGCGACCATCTGGTTCGGCGCGGGCGGCATCCTCACGTCCCTCTTCAACACCGTGTCCAAGCGCTTCCGGCGCGAGCCCGCTCCGGGCGAGGCGGTGCTGCCGGAGGACATGAGCACCATGTCGCTGGTGGGCGGAGGCCTCATCGCGGGCGAGTCGCTCTTCTACCTCTTCGTGGGCCTCGCCGGCCTGCTGGCCCTCTTGGGCTGACGCACCCCGTCCCGGCGCACGACTTGACTTTCCGTGCGCTCGGGAGCACTTCTTGTCCCGTGAACCTCGTCATCAACACCACCGCGACCACGACCACCACCGCTTCGGCGGGCGTGGGTGCGGTGCGCGTGTCGGTGTCCTGACGAGCGCACGGTTTCCCGCCCCGCCGAGTTCCGGCCGGGGCGACCGTGCAACCTCACACGCCCCGTGTCCGGCCCCGGCTGCTTCATCCCGACCGACACACGGAGACGACAATGCTTGATGAACAAGACCACCGCGCGCTGGGCCAGCGTCTGGACCTCTTCCACATGCAGGAGGAGGCCCCGGGCATGGTGTTCTGGCACCCACGCGGACTGAGGTTGTACCGGCTGCTGGAGGAGCACGTCCGCCAGCGCATGCTCGAAGAGGGCTACCGCGAAGTCCGTACGCCGCAGCTGTGCTCCCAGCCACTCTGGGAGCAGAGCGGCCACTGGGAGAACTTCCGCCAGAACATGTTCTGCATGGTGGAAGGCGACCGGCAGCTGGCGTTGAAGCCGGTGAGCTGCCCGGGCCACATCCAGATCGTCCAGCGCATGGCGCCCAGCCACCGCGACCTGCCCCTGCGACTGGGGGAGTTCGGGCTGGTGCACCGCAGCGAGCCCAGCGGCGCGCTGCATGGGCTGTTCCGCCTGCGCCAGTTCACGCAGGACGACGGCCACATCTTCTGCGCGGCGGAGCAGGTGGAGGCGGAAGTGGTCCGCTTCGTGCGCTCGCTCAAGGCGTTCTACGCGGGCTTCGGCTTCGACGACGTGCAGGTGGCCTTCTCCAGCCGTCCGGCGATGCGTGCCGGCGGTGACGCGCTGTGGGACCAGGCGGAGGCGTGGCTCCAGTCCGCGGCGAAGCAGGCGGGCCTCCAGTACGAGGACCAGCCCGGCGAGGGCGCCTTCTACGGGCCCAAGCTGGAGTTCGTGCTGAAGGACCGGCTGGGCCGTGCGTGGCAGTGCGGCACGATCCAACTGGACCTGGTGCTGCCGGAGCGCTTCGACCTGCACTACGTCGGCGCGTCCGGAGAGCGCCTGCGTCCGGTGATGCTTCACCGCGCGCTGTTCGGCAGCCTGGAGCGCTTCATCGGCGTGCTGCTGGAGCACCACGGGGGCGCGCTACCGGCGTGGCTCGCGCCCGAGCAGGTGGTGGTGGCCTCCGTGGGAGCGGGGGCCGCCGCGTACGCGGAGGGACTGGCTGCGCGGCTGCGGCAGGCCGGCTGCCGAGCGCGGGCGGACGTGCGGGACGAGTCGCTGTCGAAGAAGGTCCTGGGCTCGCACGAGGACGGCGTGCCGTTCCTCGCGGTGGTGGGTGGCCGCGAGGTGGAGTCGAAGGGTGTCCGCTTGCGCCAGCGCGACGGTTCCCAGCGCGACCTGCCCTGGGATGACGCCGTGGCGTGGCTGTCCTCCGCGTGCCAACCGGCCGTGGTGGGCTGAGCGTCAGGACATGAAACACCGGCCCGGTGCTCCCTTCCAGCTTGCGAAGGGGGCGCCGGGCCTTCTTGTGGTCAGGAGTAGAGGCTCAAGTATTCCAGCGGCTCGCCGGGCCGCAGCAGCGTGAGGGACTCGGAGGCGACGTCGTCCAGGCGGAGGAGCCCCACCGCGTGGTGGTCCGCGTCCACGACCACCAGCCGGTTCAGGTGATGCTCCTCCATCAGCCGCTCGCCGGCCTCCAGCGGCTCGTCCTCCGAGCAGGTAACGAGCGGCGCCGTCATCGCCTCCCGCACAGTGGTGACGTCGGGGTCGTGCCCGTGGACGGTGGAGCACAAGGAGAGCTCCGAGTCAGTGAGCAGGCCCACCACCTGGCCGTGCTCCGTGACGGGCAGCGCGCCCAGGCTGGCGCTGTCCAACCGCTCGGCGGCGGAGCGCAGGCATTCATTCGCGTCGATGGTCTTCACGTCTCTGTGCATCAGCTCTGAAATCCGCATCAGCAGGCCTCCTCGTGGCGCGCACCGCGTCCGGGAGGAGTACAACCGAAGCACGGTGCTCCAAGCCCTGGTCCGCAGGGCCTGCCGTGCCGTGCGGTAGAGAACAAGGCGGCCGGCCGCCCTGCTGCCTGCCTGGTATAGGGTGCGACGCAAAGGCCCACGGTGCATCCAAGGCCGTGCTCCGGGCTCCAGGCCCGAAACGTGGAGGAGGACCCATGGCGGACAAGCTCAATCTTTCCAACGAAGAATGGCGCAAGCGCCTCACCCCCGAGGAATTCCAGGTGCTGCGGCAGCACGGCACCGAGTACCCGGGGAGCGGCTGTTTCCTCGGCACCAAGACGCCGGGTACCTACGTGTGCGCGGGCTGCAACAACCCGCTGTTCAAGGCCGGGACAAAGTTCGAGTCCGGCACGGGCTGGCCGTCCTTCACCCAGACGCTGTCGGAGGACTCCGTCACGGAGATCCGCGACGTGTCGCACGGAATGATTCGCACCGAGGTCCGCTGCGCGCGCTGCGACGGCCACCTGGGTCACGTGTTCCCGGACGGCCCGCCGCCCACGGGGCTGCGCTACTGCATGAACTCCGTGGCGATGAAGCACGTCCCCGAAGGAAGCCCCATCGAGCTGGTCCGGGCCTGATCAGGTCGCCAGAAGTTCGTCGGTACCTCCGCATGCCATCTCAGGGGATGGCATGCGCGAACTTCAGGAGACAGCGGACGCGATGGGCTGTCGTCGCTCACGAAGCATCTGGTCCCAGTGAACGAACCATGGAGCCCCAGAGGCGAGCAGCCCACCGGCCCCAATGAGCCCTGGAGTCCATGAAGCGGCTCGCCCACCTTGCGAACCGCCACGCGGATGAGTCCGAAGAAGCCGGTGGGTGGAGCCTCGGATTGCTGGGGGCCCCTTCCTGAGACACGGCGACAAAACCTGTTCGACAGTCGGGCAGGCTTCCCAAGACCGCGTCCATCACATTCCTACTGACGCACTCTCCACCCTGACCACAGGGCACGAACGTTGGGGCGGCTGGAGGCAACAGTGCCCCACTGTCCGACTCCAAGGGGAAGGACTCGCCATCGGGGCGAGGTACAACCCCAAGAGCCTCGGCGGTTGGAGCGACACAGCAACCGGGGTCACGCGCATCCACGAGGAGGCACACCTCAAGTGCATTGTCCTGCTCAACGGATGACGTCAGGCGGCCAGGTCCGCCCTCTTCAAAGCAGGGACATGCCTCCGGCGCATCGTCCTGCTCGGAGCCGGACGTAAAGCAACCGACGTCCCCCTCCGCGATGCCGGGTTGTGCCCGCAGCATCTCGTCCTGCGCGATGGCTGGCCCAGGGCGACCGACGTCACCCTCCTCGATGCTGAGGTGTGTCCCCAAAGCGTCGTTCTGATGAGTGACTGGTGCACCCTCGTGGGCGCATGGGGCCTCGGGGGACGCAGGTTCCTGGGGCGCGGGGGCGAATGCGTTCAGCACGCGCTCATCGCGCGCCTTCAGCAGCGCTGGCAGCTCATGCTGAAGTGCCTGCACGTCGCGCTCGTTCAGAATCGCCATCGCGCGGAAGGCCCACTCGCGCAGCGCCTCTCCGCCCATGAGCGGCAGCAGTTGGGCGGCTCCTCCCAGGAATGCCCGCTGCAGAGACTGAACAAGGAGCACGTGCCCCGGACGCGCCGCCACCCGCGCCGCATGCCGCAGCAACTCGAACTCCGCCTGCGCGCAGGTTTCCCCCGACTCCCAGCGCGCCGCGTCCTGGAGCTGGTAGCACGTGCTCCCCAGCCGGTCCAGGTCGAGGTCCGAGGCCCTCGCGCAGCAGTCGGCCAGCAGCTCCACCAGCACCTGCCGCTTGAGGCTGAAGTAGCCCTCCAGAAGCCACCGGGCATCCGGGTTGCTCGCGTCATGCAGCGCCAGGCCCAGGTTCTCCAGCGTCAGCGACTCATCCAACGGCACCGCGCGCGTCTTGCGTCCGGGGCGCTGAACCACCAGGCCTCGCGCCGCCAGCCGCCGCAGCGCCTCGCGGATGGTGCCCCGACACACCTCATAGCGGCGCGCCAGCTTCGCTTCGGAGCCGAATTGTCCGCTCGGGTGCAGCCGCCCCAGCGCGATATCGCGCTCGATTTGCGCCTCCACATAGGCCACGAGTCCTCGCCGTTCCATCCCCATCCCCTTCCTCGTCCCAGCATCGCCATCCAACCACAGGGGTCTGACATGGACGTGCGGGCCCACCCTTCTCATTGCCAGCCAGGGGGCACCCTCCGGGCCCGGTCGGAGAAAAACCTGTCCGACTGTCGGACAGGTTTTGAGGCAACCGGTCCCGGGCGGGGCATCTGTCCGTGCCCTACCTTGGTGTTCGCTCACGCATATCGTCGCGCCCCTGTCGGTTCGGCGTGGCCTCAAGCCCATGCGGCGAGATCCGTCCGACTGTCGGACAAGCAAACCGTCCTCGTCACCTGCCGGGTCGGCTCGACCTGGGGACTCGTGCGGCGGAAACCGGTCCGACAGTCGGACAGGTTTTGAGGGAACCGGCCCCGGGCAGAGGCTTCAGTCGGTGCGTCAACCTTGGCGTCCGCGAACTCATGACATCGCGGCCCATCGCGGCGCTCCGGTGGGATCGAGAGCTCACGGAAAACTTCGGGTCGCGGGACTCTTTGACGAACTCATGGCGGCCTGGCTGGTGCCTCGATGCAGGACGCGCCTCCCCTCCCTCTGCGAGGATGGGAGACCATGCGACGACCTCCGGCTGGACTCCGGGTGCTGCTGACCGCGCTCTTGCTGGGCGGTGTTTCCCAGGGGGCTCCCCCTCCGAAAGCAACGTCTCCCACGCAGCCCCTGGTGACGTGGCTCTATCAGGACCGATTGGCCCCGCCCTGGGAGGACCTGACGTGGGCCGGGGCGCACGCGATGAGCGCCACCGTGGCAGGGGCCTCGGGCAGCCACGCCATCACCGTGACGATGGGGCCATGGGAGGCGCTGTACTTCGGCCATCCGGGCTTCGATGTGTCACCGGATGACACGCTGGTGCTGAAGGTAAACGGCGGGAAGGATGGCGCGAACGCGGCGGTGCGCGCGCGCGTCGTCATCGGCTCCGAGCAACCCGTGGGCGTGCCGCTGGGCCCCACTTGCGAGGGCGGCGCCATCCCGGCCCGGAAGTGGACGACCTGCCGCGTGCCCCTGGCGAAGCTGCTGCCTGAAGGCCGCACGCGCATCACGGGCCTGTGGCTCCAGGAGGACAGCGGCAAGACGCTGCCGCCCCTCTCCTTCGACGACATCCGCATCGAGCAGGGCCTCCGGCCAGTGACCCTCACGCTCGAGACGCCTGCGGTCTTCCTGGCTCCGGGCGCCACGCACGCCTTCCGTGCCACCGTGACAAACAGCCCGGACACGGAGGTGGCATGGAGCGTGGAGCCTGGAAACGAACGGGGCTCCATCAGCGCCGCTGGCGTCTACACCGCGCCTCGCAAGCCGGGCACGTACCGGGTGATGGTCCGGAGCAAGGCGGACCCGAGCCAGGTCGCCCAGGCCAGCGTGGTGGTGAGTGCATCCCCAGCCGTGAAGGGTCCGCCGGGCCAGGGTGGCAAGTGGGTGTCGGGCTACTACACGGGCTGGAACGCGGACGACTATCCGCCGGAGAAGGTGGACTTCAGCGCGCTCACGCACATCCTCGTGGGCCGCGTCACTCCGAAGGCGGACGGAACACTGAGCACGAAGTTCGACAACGACCGGGGGCCGGAGATCGCCCGCACGCTGTCGAAGCGCGCGCATGCGGCGGGCCGCAAGGCGCTCATCATGGTGGGCGGATCCGGTGAGCACGACGGCTGGGTGGGCGCCGCGTCCGACGCGAACCGCGCAAAGTTCGTCCGCTCGCTGCTGAAGGCGATGGACGACTTCGGCTACGACGGGCTGGACCTGGACTGGGAGCCCGTGGAGAAGGAGGACCGGCCGAAGCTGCTGGCCCTGGTGAAGGCCCTGCGCGAGGCGCGGCCGAAGATGCTTCTCACCTTCCCCCTCCACTGGATCAACACCAACTTCCCCACTGACGCAGACCCCTGGTTCGCGGAGCTGGCGACGTACTTCGACCAGATGAACCTGATGTCCTACGAGATGATTGGCGCGTGGGACGGCTGGATGTCCTGGCACACGTCCGCGCTGAAGGGCGAACAGGGCCTGCACCCAACGTCCATCGCGTCCAGTCTGGACCTGTGGGTGAAGGCCGGCATCCCCAAGGCGAAGCTGGGCATCGGCATCCCCTTCTATGGCCTCGCGTGGCGCCACATCACCGGGCCCTACCAGCCCTTCACGAACTGGTCCGACTACGTGGGCGGGGACAACTCGTTCACCTACAAGAAGATCCTCCGCTTTTCGAAGCAGGGGAAGTACCAGTGGGACGAGAAGGCCCAGGCCAGTTACGTGACGTTCGCCCCGGACAAGCTCGTGGAGGACGGCACGGTGACGTGGATCTCCTACGACAGCCCGCAAGCCATCGCAGCCAAGGGCGCCTTCGTGAGGCAGGAGGGCTACGGCGGCACCATCATCTGGACGCTCAACCAGGGCTGCACGGACGCGGAGACCGGCGCCAACCCGCTGCTGGACGCGGTGAAGGCGGCCTTCCTCCCGTAGCGGCGAGGAAGGCCCCGTCCCGCGGACGCGTCAGCCCAGGGTGACGCGGGCGTTGCGGAACATGCGCATCCAGGGGCCGTCCTCGCCCCACTCCGCCGGGTGCCAGGAGTGCTGCACGGTGCGGTGCACCCGCTCCGGGTGCGGCATGGTGATGGTGAAGCGCCCGTCCTTCGTGGTGACGCCCGCGATGCCGTGCGGCGAGCCGTTGGGGTTGGCCGGGTACTTCGCCGCCACCTGGCCCCGGTTGTCCACCCAGCGCGTCGTCACCAGGTTGGAGGCGTTGAAGCGCGCGGCGGCCTCCGCGTTGGCGAACTCCGCCCGCCCCTCACCGTGCGACACGACGATGAGCATCCGGCTGCCCTCCATGCCCTTGTAGAAGAGCGACGGCGACGGCGCGATTTCAACAGTGCCCAGGCGGGCCTCGAACTGCTCGGACGCGTTGCGCACGAAGCGTGGCCAGCCTTCCGCGCCGGGGATGAGTTCTCTCAGCTGCGCGAACATCTGGCAGCCGTTGCACGCGCCCAGACCGAAGCTGTCCGGCCGCGCGAAGAACTCCGAGAAGGCGTCGCGCGTGCGCGGGTTGAAGAGGATGGATTTGGCCCACCCGCCGCCCGCGCCCAGCACGTCGCCGTAGCTGAAGCCGCCGCACGCCATCACGCCGTGGAAGTCCTTCAGCGACACGCGGCCCGACAGCAGGTCGCTCATGTGCACGTCCACCGCGGCGAAGCCCGCCCGGGTGAACGCCGCCGCCATCTCCTGCTGGCTGTTGACGCCCTGCTCTCGCAGCACCGCCACGCGCGGCCGGGCCCCCTTGGCGATGTACGCCGCCGCCACGTCCACGACCGGGTCGAACGTGAGCACCGGCGACAGGCCCGGATCCTGCGCGTCGCACTTCGCGGCGTATTCCTCCTCCGCGCAGGTGGGGTTGTCGCGCAGCTTCTGGATTTCGTAGCTCACGCGGGACCAGGTGCGCTTGAGAGCCACCGTCTCCTCCGCGAGCAACTCCCCGCCGCCGTGCCGCACGCGCACCACCTGCTGGGACGTGGGGCGCCCCAGCTCATGGACGTGCGCGCCCAGGCCGTGGCGGGTGAAGGCATCACGCACGCGCGCCACGTCGGACGCGCGCACCTGCACCACCGCGCCCAGTTCCTCGTTGAAGAGGGCCGCCACCGCGTCGCCACCCAGCGGGGCCAGGTCCACGTCCAGGCCGCAGTGGCCCGCGAAGGCCATCTCCGCGAGCGTGGCCCAGAGACCGCCGTCGGAACGGTCGTGGTACGCGAGCAGCACGCCCGCCGCATGGAGCTCCTGCACCGCGGAGAAGAAGCCCTTCAGGGCCGCCGCGTCATCCACGTCCGGGCACTCCGGGCCCACCTGCTGGTGCACCTGCGCCAGTACGGACGCGCCCAGCCGCTGCCGGCCCTTCGCCACGTCCAGCAGCAACAGGCGAGTGTCCCCTGCCACGTCCACCGGCTGCGGCGTCAGCGTGACGCGCGCGTCCAGCACCGGAGCGAACGCGGTGATGATGAGCGACAAGGGCGCCGTCACCGCCTTCTTCTGGCCGTCCTCCTGCCACTGCGTGCGCATGGACATGGAGTCCTTGCCCACCGGGATGGCGATGCCCAGCGCGGGGCACAGCTCCATGCCCACCGCGTGCACGGCGGCGTAGAGGTTCGCGTCCTCGCCGGGGCTGCCCGCCGCCGCCATCCAGTTCGCGGAGAGCTTCACGTCCGACAGCTTCCCGATGCGCGCCGCCGCCAGGTTGGTGAGCGCCTCGCCCACCGCCATGCGCGCGGAGGCCGCCGCGTCCACCAGCGCCACCGGCGTGCGCTCGCCGAGCGCCATCGCCTCGCCCGTGTTGGACATCAGCGACGACAGCGTCACCGCACAGTCCGCCACCGGCACCTGCCACGGCCCCACCATCTGGTCACGCGCGGTGTGTCCGCCCACGGAGCGGTCGCCAATGGTGATGAGGAACGACTTGTCCGCCACCGTCGGGTGCGACAGCACCGCGTGCGCCGCGGCTTTCAAATCGGACGGGATGCTCAGCGGAGCGTGCCTCAGGGGGCGCGACGCGAACTCGCGGTGCATGCGCGGCGCCTTGCCGAAGAGGACGTCCATGGGCAGCGCGATGGGCGTGTCCCCCAGCTCGCGGTCCGTGAGCGTGAGCACCTGCTCCGCCGTGGCTTCGCCCAGCACGGCGAAGGGGGCGCGCTCGCGCTCGCACAGCGCGGCGAAGCGCGCCAGGTCCTCTGGCGCAACGCCCAGCACGTAGCGCTCCTGCGCCTCGTTGCACCAGATTTCCACCGGGGACATGCCCGGCTCGTCGTTGGGCACTTCCCGCAGCTCCAGCCGGCCGCCCAGGTCGTTGTCGTGCGCCAGCTCCGGCAGCGCGTTGGACAGGCCGCCCGCGCCCACGTCGTGGATGGAGCGCAGGGGGTTCTGGTCGCCCAGCATCCAGCACTGGTCGATGACCTCCTGGCAGCGGCGCTCCATCTCCGCGTTGTCCCGCTGCACGGAGGCGAAATCGAGGTCCGCCGCGCTCGCGCCCTGCGCCATGGAGGACGCCGCACCGCCGCCCAGACCGATGAGCATCGCCGGGCCGCCCAGCACGATGAGCTTGTCGCCCGCGCGCAGCAGGGCCTTCTTCACGTGGCCCGCGCGGATGTTGCCCAGGCCGCCCGCCAGCATGATGGGCTTGTGGTAGCCGCGCACCTCCACTCCCTCCGGCGTGGGCACGTGCTGCTCGAAGCTGCGGAAGTAGCCGGTGAGGTTGGGCCGGCCGAACTCGTTGTTGAACGCGGCGCCGCCCAGCGGGCCGTCCACCATGATGTCCAGCGCGGACACGATGCGGTCCGGCTTGCCGTAGGCCAGCTCCCACGGCCGCGCGTAGTCCGGCAGGCGCAGGTGGCTGACGGAGAAGCCGGTGAGCCCCGCCTTGGGCTTCGCGCCGCGCCCGGTGGCGCCCTCGTCGCGGATTTCACCGCCCGCGCCCGTGGCCGCGCCCGGGTACGGCGAGATGGCGGTGGGATGGTTGTGCGTCTCCACCTTCATCATGATGTGGGCCGGCTCGCGCACGGTGCCCCACTCGCGCGCTTCGCCCTGGGGGAAGAAGCGCTCCACCTCGAAGCCCTCGATGACGGCGGCGTTGTCCTTGTACGCGGACAGCACGCCGCCCGGGCTCTGGGCGTAGGTGTTCTTGATGGCCTGGAACAGCGAACGCTCGCGCGGCTCGCCATCCACCGTCCACGACGCGTTGAAGATTTTGTGGCGGCAGTGCTCGCTGTTCGCCTGCGCGAACATCATCAACTCCACGTCGGTGGGGTTGCGCTGGAGCTCCGTGAAGCGCGCCACCAGGTAGTCGATTTCGTCCTCCGCCAGCGCCAGGCCCAGCTCGCCGTTGGCCTTCGCCAGCGCCGCGCGGCCTCCGCCCAGCACGTCCACGCGCGTGAGCGGCCGGGGCGAGTCCGTGCGGAACAGCACCTCCGCGTCCTCCAGCCGGGGCAGCACCGCCTGCGTCATCCGGTCGTGCAGCACCGCCTGCACGCCCTCCGCCTCGTTCGCGTCCAGCTCCCGGCCACCGGGGCCGGTGAGGAAGAACGCGATGCCGCGCTCCATGCGGCGCACCTGCGTGAGGCCACAGTGGTGCGCGATGTCCGTAGCCTTGGAGGCCCAGGGAGACACCGTGCCCGGACGCGGCACCACCAGGAGCAGCGTGCCCATGCGCTCGCGCTTCGCCGTGTGGGGGCCGTACTCCAGCAGGCGCCCCAGCCGCTCCGCCTCGTCCTGCGTCAGCGCCGCCGACGTGTCCGCGAAGTGCACGAACTCCGAGTAGAGGGTGGCCACCGACGGCACCCGCTCCCGGCAACGGACGAGCAGCTTGGCGAGCCTGAATTCGGAGAGGGCCGGAGCCCCGCGCAGCGTGAGCATGAAGGTCCTTGCGAACGGGTGACGGGAGGTAACAGCGGGGCCGTCCTTATCACCGCGCCTCGCGTCACAACGTCCGGAGTTCGTGCCAGGACGCCCGCACAGCACCCAGGTGGGTGAACCACCGCCGACGTGGGCGCCCCTCCGTCTTGGGACTCCTTTCCAACACTCCCAGTCTTCATGGAATTCACCTGACAGTCGGTGCTCCATGCTTTGTTCGCGAGGCTTCACAGACTCGTTTCGTCACACTGGGGGCATGTCATGACGCGAAAGAACCGCTGGCTCCTCGCCGGCCTGACGTTCACGCTGTCCGCATGTAGTTCGGGAGGTCCTGACGCCGAGGCGCCTGCCGCTCCTTCTGAAACCCGCCTGGGAGACCTGAAGTCGGCGCTGGGAGCGCTGCCCAGCGCGGAGGTGCGGGGGGTGCATGCGGACGGCGTGCCCCAGTTCATCCAGGGCGCGCTGGGCACGACGGGACGGCCCCTCTCCGGCGCCAGCGCCTGGCAGGCACACGCGCTCCTGGAGCCCACCCTGCTGCGCGTGCTGCCCGCCTTCCGGCTGACGGCGAAGGACGTGGTGCCCAAGCGCATCCACACGGACGAGCTGGGCAATACGCACCTGCGCTACGCGCAGACCAAGGGCGGGCTCCCGGTGGAGAATGAAGAGCTCATCGTCCACGTGGATGCACGGGGCCAGGTGTACGCGGTGAACGGCACCGCGCGTGACGGCGAGCCCCTGCCAGCCCCTGCTCGCATCGCGCCGGAGACCGCGAGCGCGGCGGCGCTGGCGGCGTCCCCAGCGGGCAGCAGCGCGGGAGCGCCTCGCGAGGTCTTCATCCGGCCGACCCCGGAGGCGTCCCTGGTCCGCGCCTTCGAGGTGGTGGTGTCCGGACAGGACGCGGACGGCATGTCCCTGCGCGACCGCGTCTACGTGAGCGCGGCGGACGGCCAGGAGGTGCTGCGCGCGCCGGAGATCCACGCCGCGCGCAACCGCACGGTGTGCTCGGTGGGCGGCACCAACAACGGCACGTGCAGGATTGAAGGACAGGTGGCCACCGGCGACACGGCCATCGACACGACGTACGAAAACCTGGGCCTCTTCTACGACTGCTTCCAGGCGAACTTCGGCCGTGACTCGTACAACGGCATGGGCGCCCCGCTGCTGGCGCAGGTGCACTACGGCACCAGCTACGTGAACGCGTACTTCGACGGCACGAAGCTGGTCTGCGGTGATGGCAGCCTGCCCCAGTTCGGGCAGCCGTGCGAGGACCCGGACATCGTCGTGCACGAGTTCATGCACGGCGTCACCGAGACCACGTCCGACCTCATCTACAGCGGCGAGTCCGGCGCGCTCAGCGAGTCGCTGTCGGACATCTACGCCGCCACCTGCGGCAGCTGGGCCTCGGGCACCTGGAGCACCGCGACGTCCGTGTGGCACATCGCGGAGACGGCCTGGACTCCCGGCACGTCCGGGGATGCCCTGCGCTACATGAACGACCCCGCGGCCGATGGCTCCTCCGTGGACTACGCCCCGGACCTGAACGGTGGCACGGACGTGCACTACGGCTCCGGCGTGGCCAACCTGGCGTTCAAGCTGATGGCCACCGGCGGCATGCACCCGCGAGGCAAGACGCTGGTGAACGTGCCAGCCATTGGCGTGGAGGCCGCGGCCCACATCTTCTGGTACGCCAACATGAACCTTTTCACCCGCACCACCAACCTCTACTCGGCCAGGTTGGCGACGCGGGTGGCGGCGCAGAGCCTGGGCTACAACACCGCCGTCCAGGACGCGGTGGATGCCGCGTGGAGCGCGGTGGGCGTGGGCGTCACGACGACGCCCTCCTGCATTCCGCTGCCCAACAACACCACGGTGTCCCTCATCTCCGGCAACGCCTCGTCGCAGAAGTACTACTGCTTCGACGTGCCGGCGAACACGCCCTCCACGGTGAGCATCTCCGGCGGCACCGGGGACGTGGACCTCTACACGCGCTTCGACTTCGCGCCCACGACCCAGATTTACGATTGCCGTCCCTACCTGACGAGCAACAACGAGACGTGCAACCTGGCGGCGCGGCCCATCGCCGGCCGGCAGTACCTCCTGCTCCGGGGCTTCACCGCCTACAGCGGCGTGAGCCTCTCCGTGGCCTGGTGACGCACCGGGCGCTTCCCCCCTCACCGCGTACCCGCGGTGAGGGGGGGCGCCAGGGGGCTGGCCTCCTCCCGGGCCCTGGGCGAAGAATGCGCGCCCGGGGCCTGTTCAGGTCCCGGCAAGGACAGAAGGGCCATGAGGGACGAGCGCGTCATCTTCAGCAGCAGCGTGGACAGCCTGTACCGCAAGGTGCTGGCCCCCTCCCTGACGCCCGAGCTGGTGGACCGGCTGCGCGCGCGGGGGTTGAACCTGCACGCCCCGCTGCTCGCCGCGTACCCCCTGGCCGTCTGGGTGGACTGCCTGGAGGACACGGCCCGCACGCTCCACCCCGACCAGCCGGTGGAGCAGGGCCGGCGCCTGATGGGCCGGCGGATGGTGGAGGGCTACGCGCAGACGCTGGTGGGCGGCGCGGTCCTCACGCTGGCCCGCGTGGTGGGACCCATGCGCTCGCTGGAGCGCATGCAGCACAACTTCCGCAGCGGCAACAACTACACGGAGACGCGCCTCACCGTGCTGGGCCCCGCCCAGGCGGACCTCTGGTTCAACGAACCGGAGGCCCTGGAGGGCTTCGTGGACGGCGTGCTGGAAGAAGGGATGTTGCGCGTGGGAGTCCAGGGCTTCACCCTGCACCGCACCCGCCACTCGCCCGATTCCGCCACCTATCACCTGGAGTGGGCCGACCGGTCCTCCTGACACCCTGCCTTCATGTCTTCCATCCTCTCGACGCTGCCCGCCCTCTACCAGGACCTCCTGCCGGCCTTCTTCCGCAAGGACGCGCCCACGGAAGAGAAGGCCACCTGCTCCAACTGCGCCATGAGCCGCGCCTCCGCGCAGGCCACGGTGGAGTCCGTGGACGGGGCGGAGCACCTGTTCCGGCCGGACACCAAGTGCTGCACGTATCAGCCGCGGCTGCCCAACTACCTCGTGGGCGCGCTGCTGTCGGATGACTCGCCGCAGATGGCGGAGGGGCGCCGGCGCATCGAGGCGAAAATCGACAGCCGCATCGGCGTGAGCCCGCAGTGGGTGAAGCCGCCCGCGAAGTTCAACCACCTGTACAAGAACGCGCACCAGTTCTTCGGCCGCGCGTCGTCGCTGCGCTGCCCGTACTACGCGCTGGAGTCCGGCGGCTGCACCATCTGGGCGTACCGCGAGTCCGTCTGCTCCACGTTCTTCTGCAAGTACGTGGCGGGCCGGGACGGCCAGCGCTTCTGGATGTCGCTCAAGACGTACCTGACGCTGGCGGAGTTCCAGCTGTCACGCCACGCGCTGCTCCAGCTGATGCCGGAGTTCTTCCTGGACGGCCGCGACAAGGCGGAGGTGGCCACCGGCCCGCTGTCCGTGGAGGACCTGGACGACGCGGCGCCCCCGGCGAAGGTGTACGCCGCGCTCTGGAAGGGGTACGCCGGGATGGAGAAGGACTTCTACCGCGCCTGCTACGACGCCGTGCGCGCCGTGTCCCGGGACGGGCTGGAGCGGATGCTGGGCCTGGACGGCACCATCGAACAGAAGGTGCTGGAGAAGCTGTACACCCAGGCCTCCGCGCCCACGCTGCCGCGCGTGCTGCGCTTCAACCCGGACGCGACGGTGAAGTGGCTGCCGGACGGCAGCGTCGCGCTGGGCTTCTACAGCGAATACGACGCGGTGGCGCTGCCCGGTGAGGCCTACTCGCTGCTGGTGGAGTTCACCGGCCAGAAGCCCGTGGAGGCCGTCCGCCAGCACCTGCGCGACCACAAGCAGGCGGACCTGGATCCAGACATCCTCCTGGAGCTTCACCGGCACCGCATCCTCATCGAGCCTTGAGAGGGCCGCGCTTCAGGGCTGGCCCGCGAAGGCGCCCACGTCGTGAAGCCAGCGAGCGACCTTCTGGGTGCGCTCCCACGCGGGCTCGGCGGCGACCAGGTGCTCCGCCAGCCACGCGCTGAAGGCCGGGTCTCCCGCGCGCAGCCACGCGGCGGACTCGGCCAGCTCATGGGCGGCGGCCTCCCAGGCGCGGCGCACGGCGCTGGCCACGGCCATCAGCTCCACGATGCAGCGGGTGAACACCTCCATGCCCACGGTGACTTCGTTGGCGCTGTCGCCGCAGGACAGGGCCAGCGCGCGCAGGTGGCCCAGGTCCTTGAGCAGCCCCTGCTCCAGCGCGGCGGCGGTGCCCAGCCGGGCCTGGGCGGCGCGCTGGAGCAGCTCCACGTCCTCGCAGAGCTGGCGCCAGGCCGCGTCGTCCCCCGCGGGGAAGCCACCCCGGCGGCGCAGGCGCACGCCCACGGCCTGCCACAGGTTGCAGAAGACGAGCACCTCCTCGACGCTGCGGCGCACGTGGGGCGGGATGTGGTCCAGGAAGTCCACCACGGAGGCGCGGGCCTCGCGGATGAACGCGTCGCCCCGGGGCGTGGCCTCCACCACGCCGCGCGCGAGCTGGAGCACGCGCCAGGCCCACTGCAGGGCACGCTCGGAGGTGGTGAAGAGCACCTCGATGCCGGTGCCCAGGGCGCCCGCGGCGTAGCTGGTGTCGGCGGTCGTCGGAGAGGGGACGGAGGGCGTCCCCTCGACTTCGGCGCGCACGTCGGGCGAGCGGGAAGCCGGTGTCCCCGCGTCCTCGCTGTCGGTGACGGTCCCGGGCCCGTGCGGCCCCGGCACCGTGTGCTCGCGCGCCATGTGCTTCTTCGCCCTCGTTCGCCGGTGGAAGTCCCCTCCTTCCGAATATCGCACGCCCCCTGAAAGCCTCCAGGCCTGGATGCGGGGACGTGCGATGCACCACAAGGCGCCCATCCCCGCAGCCGGGATGGGCACCTCGGGATGTCCGGCACCGCGCAACCCCTACGCTCAGTGCAGGGTCGGGTTGTGCTTCAAGCGGCTGAGCCGGTCATGCGTCTGCTTCTGGGCCGGCAAGAGCTGCTGACGCGCGAAACTGCGCGCCTCGCCGTGGAGCTTGCCCACGTCGCGGGTGTAGTCCGCCAGGCCGTGGTCCTCGCCCTGCTCCAGGGCGTCGATGGCGGCCTTCTCCCCCAGCAGGTCCGCTCCGCCCTGGACCACCTTGGCGAAGACGCCCCAGACGCCGGAGCTCTCCGCCGGATTGCCGCCCAGCTTCTCGATGCGCTCCTTGATGGCGTCGACGCGGGCCTCGTGGTCATGGAGGCAGGCGTCCACCTCCGTGCGAGCCAGGTCGCTCTTGATGTGCTTGCTCGCCTGCCGGTAGGTCTCCACGGCGGAGAGCTCACCGCGCAGGAAGGAGTTCAGCGTCTCGATGTCGGTATTGGCCATGACGTCATCTCCTTGGTTCCGGTGAACGGGAATCGACTGGCGCAAAGGTGGTGCGCCTCACCGGTCCGGCAACGAGCGCTGGCCTCCTCGTCCCCACGGCAGGCGTCCGGAGGAGCGCCACGGGGACGGCGGCCGTGGCAGACTCACCGGCGGCATGTGGAACTGGGTTCACCAGCTGGCGGAGTGGGCACGCGAGGACACGCCGTTCGCCGTCGTGACGGTGACGGAGTGCAAGGGCAGCACGCCCGCGCCCCCCGGCGCGAAGCTGCTGGTGCGCGCGGACGGCACCTTCCACGGCACCATTGGCGGCGGTCATCTGGACGAAACTGTCGTTTGGTCTATTCGTGGTATGAAGGATGCAGATCATGGGAGACCTGAACCTTTTGCTCCAAGCGCTTGAAGCGCATCGCGCTAGCCTGACCGCGCCGCGAGCGGGCTGGCCAGACGAGTCTTTCAGCCGCTTGCTTCCAGAACTCCCCCTATTTCATCGCCTCGGCCATCCTCTTCGGAATTCGGATCTGGCCCTCCACGGCGACCAACTCATTCTGGAGCCGGCAAGCTCCAAGTCCAGCAGGGTTTCATTGGAAACCGACCGGTGCGTATTCACGTCCGTCGGTGTAGCAGCTTATTTTGCACCAGCCATCGTCCTTGCGTTTGGCCCTCTCTCAGACCTCCGAGATGATCGCATATCCGTCCCTTGGGATTCCAAAGGGGCGGGAAGCTTCATGTCGTGGGCACCAGAGAGGCATCAGGAGAAGATTGCGCAGTATTCCCTCCCTGCGGCAGCCGATGAAACATACCTCGCAAAACATCTCGCCACGTGTTTCCAGACTTGGTCGAGGTTCCTCGCAGGAGAACGCCCGGTTGCGGCAGACGCTGCGGACATAGGTGTCCTCCGAAAGGTGATGTCGGCTCCCGCGCAGCAAGACGTATTACCATTAACCACTCCCGAAGCACGCTACTCCAGCGCCCTTGACGTAGGGCCGAAGCTGATGGCCGTCTTCGTCGACGCCGACTATCCGAGTACGCGCTCATCGGAAATCAACACCGCTTGGCTCGAAACGTACACAGTCCTCCGGCGCATCGTTGAACGCAGGAATGAGGACGGCTTCCACAGTCTACGCCGGATGGCTCGCGGTAGAGACCTTGTCCAGGCCGCGGCAACCTTTACGAAAGAATACCTGTACGAGTTGGGAGGGGAATTGGGATGAAAAGCTTTCCCGCCAACATGAACTGGCGCATCCACTTCGTGCACCGGCACGATCTTGAGGACGCAAGTAGCCGGAGGCCTGCTCAGGTTCTGCTGCGTTCCGACAAGTTCGAGCACCTTATCCTGCCGCTACAAAGCGAGCCTCATCGAATCTCTGGCCGCGCGGTTCATGAACTCGAGCAAGGTTTACCACTCGGAGAACCCGGTGAGTGGGTTGCCTGTGAATTACCTGTCCCCTGGGTTCCCGGCAGGATTCCTGTCATCGAGAGCCCGGCCCCACTGCGCATTCACTTCATCGAACCGGGCGAGCTCGATCGGCGGCGGCAAGACGAGGCCACCGAGTCGATCCTCGCGGCGCTTGAACAGGACACCGGAGCAAGTCTCCTTTCGCGGGTGGCAAAGGCCGAACACGCGGACAGATTGCTAGGTGGTCATTTGTTGTCCGTCGGAGCACTCCTGGCATTGTGGACACAGACATCAAAACAGGAGGCTCCGGAACTTGGCTCGGAGGAACGACTCAGAAGACGGCTTCTCGACGCCGCGCCATCTGGAACCACCAGCCTTCAACAAATCTGGGGAGCACCTGGCTTTGAACGGCTGAAGCTTGCCGGGGAAGCCAGGAAAAGCATCACCGACGCCATTACTCAAGCCTTTAGCCGACATGCGTCACTCCGGCCTGGAGAATGGCGGAGGGTACGTGAAGCAACCCTATGGAGTTGGTGGCTGCGCAGCAGGGCCGTCGAAGAGGGATTAACGGGTCGCGAACTCTCCCAGCAGTTGAAGATCGACGCCAAGGCCCTCGCGGAAATTATGCAGGGTGGATTCGCGCCAGCCCCAGAGGTTCGTGCCCGCCTGCCTGAAGAGGATCGGGTTCTCGATTCCTTCACGAAATCGGCACGCCACCCTCCGCAAGAGCAGGCAGCGGTGGCGAGAATCGTAGAAGCCCATCGGCCAAGGCTATCCCTCATGTCCGCTCAATTGGCAGAACTGGAACGCCTGCTGGGCACCACCGAAAGATTGTCGAAATGGAAATCCGCACGCGGCACATTGACCGATATCGCCTTGAGGTTCTCACCGGAGCGCCTCCAAGGACTCCCTGCCTGGGAGCGCGGTAGGCTTGCTGCCCAGAGCTTCCGAGACTTCCTGGGGGACAAGAGTATTGACGGGTCGCTGCCGCTAGACTCTCTCTTCCAGAAGACAGCAGCCAGCCCCATTGGAATGGTTTTCCCCTTCGAGCGACTCCTCAGCGAAGTAGGGATGGCGCCTGGCTCAGCCCCGGTGATCGGCCTCAGTCCTCGCCTGATTCGAGGTAGCCTTGGAGCAATGCGATTTGCAGTAGCACATCAACTTGGCCACCTCTTAGAACACCTGGGTGGTCAACCTCGGTCTGCATGCACGAGTCTCGCGCCCGATGACGATCAGGTCTCAACAGAAGAAAGAGAGCGGTTTCCCAACGCGTTCGCCATGTACCTATTGGCACCTCGAGATGCCGTTCAACAACTGGTTGGAACATCAGCGCTAGGCAGCGACCACAACACATATTTCGATGCGGCCCGGGAAGTAGCCCTTGTCTTTGGCTTAAGTATGGGGGCCGCAATGCCTCACATGATCAATTGCGCAGTTGAAGTGGAATCCAAGAAGCAACTGATCGCACGGCTTCATCAGGATCCCCGGTGGCGCGCCCATCGCGAAGCCGTTCAAAATCAGATTGAGACAGCTTGGGCTGAAGACCGCACGGCTATACAAAAGAGGATTGGGGACCTGCCCGAAGACAACGTACGTGAAGCATTGCGGCGACCGCGTTCAGCATCATTCGACGATTACGTTTCACAGGCGGAACTCCAAGAACTGCTCACCTCTGAAGTCGCGAGAGACCTCCAAATGGCCTAGCGAGGCTCACGGCCGATTTGGTGATTGCCACGACTGGCATTCGCAACACCAGCGCTACGGAACCAACTGATTCTCATGTGGAACTGGGTTCACCAGCTGGCGGAGTGGGCACGCGAGGACACGCCGTTCGCCATCGTGACGGTGACGGAGTGCAAGGGCAGCACGCCCGCGCCCCCCGGCGCGAAGCTGCTGGTGCGCGCGGACGGCACCTTCCACGGCACCATCGGCGGAGGCCACCTGGAGCAGTTGGTCCTCCAGGACGCCCGCGCGTGTCTGGCCAGGGGCGAGGCGCGCACGTTCCGCTATCCGCTGGGCGCGAAGCTGGGCCAGTGCTGTGGAGGAGTCGTGGACGTCTTCGTCGAGCCCGTCAACCACGGGCCGCAGCTGTACCTCTTCGGCGCCGGCCACGTGGGACAGGCGCTGTGCCGCATCCTGGAGGGCACCCCCTTTCGCGTGCACCTGGTGGATGAGCGCGCCGAGTGGGTCCAGTCCCCGCAGGTGCCCGCAGGCGTGGTGCGTCACGAGGAGGCGTGGGACGACTTCGCGTCGCGCGCGGTCTGGGACGAGCAGCGCACCTACGTGGCGGTGATGACGCACCGGCACGACGTGGATCAGGACATCATCGCCTTCGCCGTCCAGAAGCCGGCCCGCTACATCGGGCTCATCGGCAGTGACACGAAGTGGGCCCGCTTCCGGCAGAGGCTGGAGGCGAAGGGGATGCCCGCCCGGCAGGTGGGCCGCGTCCAGTGCCCCATGGGGCTGCCCACCGGGGGAAAGTCACCGCAAGAGGTGGCCGTGAGCATCGCCGCCGGGCTGCTCCAGCTCCATCACGGACTGGCCCAGGAAGCAGGCGCTCAGCCAGCGCCCGCGCCCCTGCTATCCTCGGGGGAATGAGCACCCCCTTCGAATTCCGGCTCAACGGCCAGACGGTCCAGGTCGACGACGCGTCGCCCAACACCACCCTGCTGGATTACCTGCGCGCGCGCGGACTGACGGGCACGAAGCAGGGCTGCGCCGAGGGCGACTGCGGCGCGTGCACCGTGGCCATGGTGGACCGGGACGTGAGCGGCCAGAAGACGCTGCGCGCGTTCAACAGCTGCATCGCGCTGTTGCCCATGGTGGCCGGGCGCGAGCTCGTCACCGTGGAGGGCGTGGGCAGCCGCGCCGCGCCCCACCCCGTGCAGCAGGCCATGGTGAAGCACTACGGCTCGCAGTGCGGCTTCTGCACGCCGGGCTTCGTCGTCTCCATGGTGGAGGCGTACTGTCGCAAGGACGCGGGCTCTCCGGAGGCCATCGCGGATCAGCTCTGCGGCAACATCTGCCGCTGTACCGGCTACCGCCCCATCCGCGACGCGATGGTGGACGCGCTCGCCACCCGCGACGCGAAGGGCGCGGGCCCCGGGCTTCCCGGCGTCTCGCTGGAGGGGCCGCCCTCCCCCACCC
>NZ_RAWQ01000102.1:0-34510 GCF_003668965.1 Corallococcus sp. AB030 | reverse complement strand
CATGTCCCCTGTCCCCCTGTCCCCCGCCGGCGGGGACAACACGTCCCCGGCAGTCCCTGTCCCGGTGGCCCCCGTCGTCCGCAAGTCGCGGCCGAAGTGGATGGAGGACGACGCGCCGAGCCCGGAGAAGGCGTTCTTCGTGTGGACGCAGGAGGAGCGCTGCCGCCGCTTCCCGGGGGCCATCCCCGAGGCGCCCCCGCCGGGCTGGGCCACCTGGTACGCGGACGCGCTGGCCGCCGTCGGAGGCGACGAGGGGCGCCTGCGCGCGGCCTGGCTGGCGTGGCTGGAGGACACCTGGGGGCAGGCTCGCCAACCGGTGTGTGCCGCCCGGGCCTTCATCGGCCCCGAGGTGTGGCGCCGGCACGTCCCGGGGCAGGGCGGGGCCGAGGTGGGCGCGGCGCAGCTGTCCCCTGCGGACGCCCGTCGCCGCGCGCAGCTGAGCGTCGGCCGCGGTGAGGAGCCGAGCGCCCCCTGCACCACCGGCTGCGGGGTGGCGTCCTCCCTGGTGGTGTGGGGGCACCCGCTGTGCCGGGCCTGCGCGTCGCGGCTGGAGGTCGACGTGCCGCGCCTCACGACGGACAGCGTCTCGGGCTGGGTGGCGTCCCGGGCATGTGGAGCACTCCCTGCCGCCCTGGAGGTGAGCCCGTGAGCTGCTCGTCGCTCTACACGCCACCGGATCTCCTCGCCGCGCACGCCACGTGGGGCGCCAACTGTGGCCCGGGCGCGCTCGCGGCAGTGCTCGGCGTCCCCGTCATGGGGCTTCGTCCGCACTTCCCGAAGCCGTGGACGACGCCCACGGTGATGCAGGCTGCGTTGACGGCGAAGGGCCGGCGCTTCCAGCTTCGCCAGGGCTTCCCGGCGGGCGACCTGCTGGGCCTGGCGTTCGTCCAGTTCCGCGGCACCTGGGACACCGCTCCGGAGCGTGCCCAGTATCGGCACGCGCACTGGATTGGCCTGCAGCGCACCGGCCCGGACCTCGTCGTCTACGACGTCAACGCGGGAGACGCCGGGGGCTGGGTGTCGTCGGAGGAGTGGAAGGAGTTCGTGCTCGCGCCCATCCTGGCCCAGAAGCGGGGCGCGTCAGGGCTGTGGCGTATTCGAGTCACCCTGGAGGTGATGCGGTGATTCTCCTGGCCAGCGGAAGCAGTGGGCTGACGCTGAATCACCTGCCGGCGCTGCGCGCTCGTGTTCGGCAGGTGGTGTGCGCCCGAGGAGACTGGCGCCGGGAGGCGAACGCGCCGAGCGCGTGCTTGCCGTCCGCGGAGGTCCGTCCATGAGCAACTGCATTCGCTTCGAGGTGCCGGTGGAGACCGTCAACACCTCCAACCGGCGCGAGCACCACATGCAGCGCCACCGCCGCGCGAAGGGGCAGCGCGACGCCACCCACCTGCTGTGGCCGGGCTGGATCGGCCCCGCGCTGCTGGTGGTGCGCCTCACCCGCGTGTCCTCGAGGACGCTCGACAGTGGGGACAACCTCCCCATCGCCATGAAGAGCATCCGCGACGAGGTGGCGCGGCAGCTGCGCCTGGACGACGCCTCGCCCCTGGTGCGGTGGGTGTACGCCCAGGCCCAGGGCGAGCCCTCGGTGCTGGTGGAGCTCTCCTGGGGGGATGACGCCCTCGCCGCGGCTGTCCGCGCCCAGGACGCGCTGGCTCCGCCCCCGCCGCCGGTGCCGCCCGAGGCCGCCACTCCTCGCGCGTCCAGGGAGCGGAAGGCAAAGGGCCCGAAGAAGGCCCCGTCCCGGCCGCTGCGCGGGCTCGCGGCCCTCGCCACGCCGGCCGTCTACCCGGGGAAGAAGCCATGACATGCCGCAGTGGGGACCTGCGCGAGGAGGTGGGTCGCATCCGCGCCGCGCTCGCCGCCGGGTACAGCGTGGCGCACCTGGCGCGGCGCTACAGCTGCCACTGGGAGACCATCAAGGCCATCCGCGACGGGCACGTCTACAAGGACTTGCTGATGCCGGAGCCGCAGCAGGACGCGAAGAATGAGGGGCGGTAGCCGTGGCCTGCGACATGTCCGAATAGCTCCTGCTGCCGCTGAATACCCCCGCGTCCCGGCGGCGCCGGAAGGCTGAGCAGGGCGTGCCGCTGCGCAGGCCGGGTAGCGGGGACGCACGTGAAGCCCGGTGTCTCGCCGCACTCGCTCGCGCGCTGCTACTCCGGGGCCCGGAACCCGGTGCTGTCCATGCCGAGACGGGCATCCGGATGAACACGCTGCACATGATGCGGAGCCGACTTCGCCATGGGCAAGGCCAGTGCGAATGATTTCAATGTTTTGCGGAGATGCTGCGGCAGGCTTGTGCGCGTGGTTTCAGGCCTGCTTTTGGTTGTAACCCGGCATGGGTTGACGACTCAGAAAACTACGGTAGCTTGGGTTCGGTCGCGGAGGCTGCAGCCAGCCAAAAAGAAAGGGCGCCCACCGGCCAGGGTGGACGCCCGTTCTCGCGGAGGCGCTACGGCACTCCACGACTCACGGGGCAACAGTCGCGCGTCCGTGGAAGGAAATCAAGTTGGAGCATGCAGAGGAGAGCATGACAAGGCGAGGCAAGCGACGGAATGCAGTGAATTCGAAGTCAATCAACCAGAAATCGTTGGCTGAGACGCTACGGCACTCCACGACTCACATTCGTCGTGTCGAAGCGCTCTTCCGGCAGAATGGGAGAGGTGTGTCCATGGACGACCCGAACTTGAAGGCGTTGCTCTATTGGGGGCTTGGTGCGGCAGCGGTGCTGTTCAACCTCCTGTTCGGCGCCTACAAGCTCTACATGAACAAGCCCTGACGGCGACTGAAGAGGCGGGGTGGCAAGACATGCCCCGCCTACGCTCATGCGACACATTGACATGGACCGCCAGCGAAGCACGTG
Organism: Corallococcus sp. AB030; assembly: GCF_003668965.1. Classification (NCBI taxonomy): domain Bacteria; kingdom Pseudomonadati; phylum Myxococcota; class Myxococcia; order Myxococcales; family Myxococcaceae; genus Corallococcus; species Corallococcus sp. AB030. Next base: position 31,647 of record NZ_RAWQ01000102.1, on the reverse strand, counting down.
CTGGCGGTCGTGGTACCCGTACGCAGTGATGAGACTGTGGCCTGCTTGTGGGCCCGTCGCGCTACTTGTGGCGCAGGGGACTCGATGAGCGCCACATCATGCCCCTGTTCTTGCTGCCGCCAGCGCCCGAACTGGGCCCGGCCCATGCAAACCGGCGCCGGCATCCACCCTGACGTGCGGCGGCTGATGCTGCGTGAGGGTTGGCGATGAAGGCGCTGGAGGTGCTCCTGGATCGCGCTCAGGCATGATGGGCGCGGCGTCGTGCCAGGCAGGACCTGGTGCCGGAGCGTAATGACGTGGCCCCGGTCAGACCCTGGGAGACCGTGGACTTCCCCCCACTTCGTGGGCGTGCGTCACCGCGGCGGTGAGTGGAGCACCATCATCCTGAAGCCCTCGGGGCAGGAGATAGACGTGTCGAGCCTGGGCGGGCGGCGTGCCGTTCTCCACGGCAACGGCATCGAGTTCCTGGTCCCACCGCCGTCCTCCAGCGCGTGGTTGGTGACCCTGAACCCCGAGCTACCGGAGGGTGCATGAAGCCCCGCCTGGCGCTGTCGTGCTCTGTCTTACGGGGAGCGGATGGACGCCCGTCCGGCAACTCCGAAGTCCACGTCTGGTACGACGACGAGCGCGGCGTCACATGCTGGGTGGTTCAAGACCGGAATGGCGTCGCGGTCTCCTGCCTCCGGGATCGGGCCCCGGCGATGGACGGCCGCCGCTGATGTACGTCGCCGACGAGCACACGCGAAGTTCGTGCACAGGGCGTGTTAGGACACAGTGGGAGGGCATGGAGGAGACGTGGTTTCGCGAACGGGATTGCTCAGGTTGATGGACTCCCTCACCGGAGATGTCGTCTCAGTGGATGAGGATGCGGCGAGCCGCATCTCTATCGAGGAGTTTGGGAACTTGGACTTCAGGTCCGGGTCATCGGAGCAGATGTTGCACGTCCACCGTGCGGCACTGGAAGCCTTTCGCTCGCTGGAAGACTTCGTGTTCCATTCGTCGCGGCTGGATTTGCTCGGGATGGACCGAACCCATGCGGAAAAGTACTTCCGCGAGCTCGCGCTGGCCCCTCTCACCTTGGTCCAATGGCGAGAGTTTACGGGCGAGTACTGCTCTGGCCTAAGCGTTCCGGCTCCTGCTGTTCATGAAGTACGCGGCGCCTTCATCGAAGCCGTTAAGCTCTCGGGTGAGTGGAACAATACGTCTGCGCTTTTGGTCACGACCGAAGAACTGAAGGCGGTGTACTGGTCCACGTCTGCATGAACCTACAGTTTCTGTGTTCCTCCGTGTCGCGCAGACGCAGCCCCGGCCGCGAACGGCGCAGTTCGTGGGAACGCCTGCACCCACAGGTCAAGCTGTGCCTGCGGACCTGATCTGATTGGAGGACGTGAGCCTTGCGTGCACGTCGCCGAGGCGTGCGGCACAGTAGGGGCAGCCATGTCCTCCTGCCGCTCTCCAGACCAGTGCTCCGAAGGCGAATGCCCCCGGCCCCGAGCGCCCAGGCACCGGCGCTGCCACGGGCACCTCATGCGGCAGCGGCGCGGGCAGTCCATGTCGGAACCCCTGCGCGAGCCCTACGCCACGCCCTGGGAGCGGCTGACGGCTGCGGCCCTGGCCTACGCGGAGGCGAACGACGGGGATGAGGAGGAGTTCTCCCGCGCCCAGGACCGGCTCCGGAAGGCGGCTCAGGCCTACGCGCAGAAAGCTCCGCCCCCGGCAGCCGAGGTAGAGACGGCCCCCTGCGCCCTGCGGAAGCGGCGGGCGCCAGGGGGGCAGTTGGTACTCTGGGATGAAGAGCCCGAGCGCCAGGACTGAAGGGCGTCAGCCGAGCGGACTGGTCTCCTTGGGGCGCGGGCCGAGGTAATCGCAGTCCGAGCAGTACCAGTCGTTCTTCCCCGGGATGCGTGACGCGTAGGTGTGCGGGCAGATCCTGAGCCGCTCGGCGCGCTGGCGCAGTTCCTCCAGGCCAGAGCACCAGTGGCGCACGTCGGCGGGGCGGTGGGTACGGCAGGCGGGGCAGTAGCGCGGCGGCATGAAGTCTCCGTGGTGTGGCCGGGGAAGAGTCCTCGGTGCCTATGAAGAAGGGCCGGCCTCCCGCGCCCGCGCCGGACGTTGTCCACGCGACACCCGAGACTCGGCGGCGTGGGAAGCACGCCTCCTCGCAAGCCCAGCACTCGCCGGAGCCGGAAGAAGCCGGCGGGTGAGTCGCGCGCCCAGGCGCTGACGGCGAAGCAGGGACGTTTCGTCCAGGAGTACCTCCTCGACCTCAACGCCACCCGAGCCGCTCGGGCCGCCGGCTACTCGGAGCACACCGCCGAGTCGCAGGGCAGCCGCATGTTGAGGAATGTCAAGGTGTTGGAGGCCGTGGCGGCGGCCCAGAAGGCCCGTGCCGAGCGCGTCGAGGTGAAGGCAGACGACGTCCTGCGCGAACTGCTTCTCATCGCCCGGACGGACATCGGCGACGCCTTCAGTGCCACCGGGGCGCTGCTGCCGCTGAAGGAGATGCCGGCCCACCTGCGCCGGGCCATCTCCTCCATCGAGGTGGAGCAGCTCACCGTGGACGGAGAGGCCATCGGCACCGTGGCCAAGGTGAAGCTGTGGGACAAGCCGAAGTCGCTGGAGCTGCTGGGCAAGCACCTGCGCCTCTTCGTCGACAAGCTGGAAACCACCGTCCAGTTCAGCCACGAGGACGCGCTGGGGGAGCTGGAATGAGCGCCCGCGCCCGCCGCCGTGCGGCCGAGCCGCCCCACCAAGGGGCGCGCCGCAAGCCTCTCTCCCCGCGCGAGAAGCGGATCCGCCAGCGGCTGAAGGACGACTTCCCGCACTACGCCTCGCGGTGCCTGCGCATCCGCCCGAAGGAGGTGACGGGCGGCGAGCTGCCGGCGCTGAAGCTCAACCGCGCACAGCTGTACATCCACGAGCGGCTGGAGGCGCAGCTGAAGCGCCGGGGCTTCGTGCGCGCCATTGTCCTGAAGGGGCGGCAGCAGGGCTGCAGCACGTACGTGGAGGCCCGCTTCTATTGGCGGGTGAGCCACCTGAAGGGCGTGCGCGCCTACATCCTCACGCACGAGGACGCGGCGACGGTGAACCTCTTCGACATGGCGAAGCGGTACCACGACCACGTCCCGGCCCTGGTGAAGCCCTCGACGAGCGCCTCCAACGCGAAGGAGCTCCTCTTCGACAGGTTGTCCTCCGGCTACAAGGTGGGCACCGCGGGCGCGAAGGGGACGGGCCGCTCCTCCACCATTCAGTACTTCCACGGAAGCGAAGTGGCCTTCTGGCCCAACGCCGCGACGCACATGCGCGGCGTCATGGAGGGCGTGCCGACGGCGCCCGGCACCGAAGTCATCCTGGAGAGCACCAGCGATGGGCCCCAGGGCCTCTTCCACCACCTGTGCATGGCGGCGCTGCTGGGGGAGAACGATTTCGAGCTCATCTTCGTGCCGTGGTTCTGGCAGGAGGAGTACCGGCGCGAGGTGCAGCCGGGCTTCGAGCGCACCAGCGAGGAGGAGCGGTACGCAGCCCTCTGCCGCGAGGCGCACGGCTACGAACTGGACGACGCGCAGCTCGCCTGGCGCCGGGCGAAGATTTCCGTCTACGAGAAGGGCATCCACGACTTCCGCCGCGAGTACCCGGCGACGGTGGAGGAGGCCTTCAAGGCCGCGGCGGTGGGTGCGCTGTGGACGCAGGAGCTGCTGGACAACAGCCGCGCCGAACTCCCGAAAGACGCCGAGGGCAAGCCGTTGCCCATGGTGCGCGTGGTGGTGGCGGTGGATCCGGCCGGCGGCGACGGCCCTGACAACGACGAGGTGGGCATCGTCTGCGCCGGCAAGGCCAGCAACGGCCACGCCTACGTGTGGCTGGATGCTTCGGGGAAGTACTCCGCGGAGGGTTGGGCGGCGAAGGCGCTGGCCCTCTACGAGAAGGAGCGCGCGGACGCCGTCGTGGGCGAGAAGAACTACGGCGGCGACATGGTGGAGACGAACGTCCGCACCAAGGCGCGCGAGATGAAGAAGCACGTCACCGTGAAGGTGGTGACGGCCACGCGCGGCAAGGCAAAGCGCGCGGCGCCGGTGGCCGCCCTTTACGAGCGCGGGATGGCTCACCACGTGGTGCGCCTTCCCGCCCTGGAGGACGAGCAGACGACGTGGGTGCCGGGCGAGTCGGACTGGAGCCCCAACCGCATGGACGCGGTGGTGTGGGCGCTGACGGAGCTGATGCTCGGCGAGGGCACGGCCACCTTCCAGGTGGGGAGCTACCGGTGATGGCCTGCCCGCTGCCGATTGAGCCCGCGCCGGCCCTCTACGTTTCTGATGGCTACCGCGTACGCTTGGCGCCCGGCGTCCTGGCGAAGGCCCTGCGCCTGGCGCGGGTGCGCGCTCCGCTGGAGACGGGCGGCTTGCTGCTGGGTGCCGTGGTGGACGGCGAGGCCCACGTGCTCGCCATCACCGGCCCCGGGAGGCGCGCCGTGCGCGGCCGGGTGGGCTTCGAGGCGGACCGCCTCCGGGACAACCGCCTCCTGGGCCGGGTGTACTCGCGCCTGCGCTACCTGGGCGACTGGCACACCCACCCGGGCGGGCCCGCCAGGCTGTCGCGCACCGACGAGGCCTCCGTCCGCGAGTGCCTCAGCGCGGACAGGCCGGAGGTGCTGCACCTGCTGCTGTCCGGCCCATCCGCCATGCAGGGCCAGGTGGTGGCGAGTGTCTTCACCGCGGTGCGCGGCGAGGCGGCAATCCGCCGCATGGAGGTGGTGTCGTGACGTGCATTGCCGGAGTGGTGCACCAGGGGCGCGTGTACGTCGGTGGGGACAGCGCCGGCTCGAATAGCTGGCAGTTGGTGGTGCGGAAGGACCCGAAGGTCTTTCGCAACGGGCCCTACGTCCTCGGCTTCACCACCTCCTTCCGGATGGGACAGGTGCTGCGCCACGCCTTCCGGCCGCCGGCCCCGCCTCGTCGGAGGAGCGCCCTGGAGCGATTCATGGTGGTGGACTTCGTCGATGCCTTGCGCGCGGCGTTGAAGGACGCGGGCTTCGCGCACCAGGAGAACGGGCAGGAGCGCGGCGGCCACTTCCTGGTGGGCGTCGCCGGCCGCCTCTTCACGGTGGAGAACGACTACCAGGTAGGCGAGTCGCGGGACTCCTTCGCAGCCGTCGGCTGCGGCGCGGACGTCGCTCGCGGGGCCCTCTTCGCCACCAAGGGCATGAAGCCGGTGGATCGCGTGCGCACGGCCCTGCGCGCGGCGGAGCGCTTCAACAACGGCGTGCGGGGCCCCTTCCTCGTGGTGTCCGGATGAGCGGCGCCGCCGACGTCAGCACTCCCAGCAGCGCCTACCGAGCCATGCAGCCAGCCTGGGCCCTCGTGCTGGCCCTCCTTGGCGGCACCGGCACCATGCGCGCCGCCGGGCGCACCTACCTGCCGCAGTACCACGCGGAGGAGGAGGCGGCGTACAGGGAGCGCCTCCAGCGCGCCGTCCTCCTCAACGTCTTCGGCAAGACGGCGCGCAACCTCGCGGCGAAGCCCTTCGCCAAGCCGGTGCGCCTGGGCGAGTCCGCGCCCGAGCCGCTGCGTGCCCTGGTGGACGACGTGGACAGGCAGGGGAGCGACATCACCGCCTGGGCCCGGGGCGTCTTCCGGGACGGCCTGGCCAAGGGCCTCGCCCACATCCTCGTGGACTTCCCGGTGGTGGATCCGGAGACGGTGCGAACGCTGGAGGATGAGCAGCGCGCTGGCCTCCGCCCGTACTTCGTCCACGTCACGGCCGAGTCCCTCATCGCCGCGTACGCGGAGACGGTGGACGGGGTGGAGGTGCTCACCCACGTGCGCATCCGCGAGAGCGAGACGCGCCGGAACGGCTTCGAAGAGGTGCTGGTGGAGCGGGTGCGCGTCCTCGAGCGCGACTCCTGGGCCATCTACGAGCGTAGCGGCACCAGCGAGTGGGCCGTGGTGGCGGGCGGCCGCAGCACGCTGGGCTTCATCCCCCTCGTCACCTGGTACGCCGGGGAGCGCACCGCACTGTGCGCCGCGAAGCCGCCGCTGATGGACCTGGCGGACAAGAACGTGGAGCACTGGCAGTCCGCCAGTGACCAGCGAAACGTCCTCACCGTGGCGCGCTTCCCCATGTTGGCGGCCTCGGGGCTGGAGCAGGACCGCGGGGAAGGGGAGGGGCGAGGCTCTGGGAAGGTGACGGTGGGGCCCCACGCGCTCCTCACCACCAGCAGTCCGCAGGGGAAGTTCTACTACGTGGAGCACACCGGCGCCGCCATCACGGCTGGGCGGCAGGACCTGGAGGACCTGAAGGACGAGATGGCCATGCTGGGCGTGGAGCTCCTCGTCCGGAAGTCGGGCTCCACCACGGCCACCGAGAAGTCCATCAACACCGCCCAGGCCCATTCCGAGCTGCAGGCCATGGCGGAGTCCTTCAGCGACGCGCTGGAGCTGGCCTTCTACTTCGCGGCCCGGTGGCTGGGCCTGGAGGTGGAGGACGCGAAGCTGAAGGTGGAGGTGCACACCGACTTCGGCATCTCCGAGGCCGACGCGCAGGGACTGGACGTCCTCTTCAAGGCGCGCGCGGCCCGGGAGATTTCCCGCGAGGCCTTCCTCGCGGAGCTCAAGCGCCGCGGCGTCCTCATGGCCGACTTCGACGTGGAGGCGGACGGGGAGCGCCTGGCGAGTGAGGGGCCCGCGCTGGGCAGTCTGCGCACGGCGCCGGCAGCGGGTGGCCAGGTGCCGCCGGGACAGCAGCAGCTGCCCGCCAGCGGGAGGGTGGCATGACGTCCGCCCTGTGTGCCCGCCTCTGGCGCTTCGTGCACAACGTCGTTGCCCACCCTCTCATGGAGGTGCTCCCCGAGGCATGGGGAGACGCGCTGCACGACTGGACAGCCCGCCGGGCGTTCATCGATTTGGGCTCCGGTGCGAGCCCGGGCGGTGCCGAGTGAGCACCGCCCTCCCCACTGCCAACGAGGAGCTGCTGGAGCGCTCCGTCGCGCACGCCGTCCAGCTGGAGCGCTACAAGGCCGGTGTCGCCCGGCGTGTGGTGGCCCTCCTCAACGACACGGAAGCACGCCTCACGGAGCAGCTCGCCGCGCGTCTCCAGGCCATCGAGGACGCGGGCGGGTACGACGCCGGCCGCGAGACGACGGAGCGCATCGCCGGGCTGCTGTCCGAGGTGCGCACCCTCCGGGCCGGCGCCTACGCCGCCATCTCCAGCACGCTGCAGGAGGAGGCCGCCTCCTTCGCGGCGTACGAGGCGCGGTGGCAGGCGGCCCTGCTGGAGGAGACGCTCATCGTGGACGTCTCCATCGCCGCGCCCACGGCGGAGGTGCTGGAGGCGGCCGTCTTCTCGCGGCCCTTCAACGGCGCCGTCTTCGAAACGTGGGTGGCCGGCATGGAGCCGGCGGACCTGGCGCGCATCGAGCGCACCATCCAGGCCGGCGTGGTGGAGGGGCGGACGACGCAGCAGATTGTCCGGGATCTCGTCAGCGGGGACGGCGCGCTGGAGGGCAGTCGCGGCGGCGCGGAAGCCGTGGCGCGCACCGCCCTCAACCACGTGGCCACTCAGGCCCGCGAAGAGGTGTACCGGGCCAACGAGGACCTGGTGCGCGAGGTGCGCTGGGTGTCCACGCTGGACGGCCGCACCACGCTGCTGTGCGCCTCTCGCGACGGCCACACCTACCCGGTGCGCGAGGGCCCGCGCCCGCCAGCGCACTGGCGCTGCCTACCGGGGGACGCGCGTGTACTGGCCCGTTACCGCATCACGGGCGCCACGAAACGGTGGTTCGATGGAGATGTGGTCGTCCTCAAGACGGCCACCGGTCGTGAACTCACCTGCACCCCAAACCACCCGGTATTGACGGGGCGTGGTTGGGTCCCGGCGGAGTTCATCGAGCTCGGCTGCGAGGTAGTCTGCGACGGCGGGCGTGAGTGGGAAGCTGGGCTGGATGGCGACGGCCAGGATGTGCCAGCCCGAATTCAGGATGTAGCGGAAGCGTTCCTCGACTCGAGCGAGGTGCTCTCCGGCCCAGTGCCAGTGTCCGCCGAAGACTTCCACGGCGACGGGGGCGGCAGCCAGGTCGCAGTTGTAGGGACCAATCGCCATCTGGGGAGTGGTCGCGATGCCGCGCTCCAGAAGCATCGCGGCGAGACGCTGCTCCAGCAGGGAGGAGCGCCGGGTGCCGTTCCTCTGGTAGGTGGAGGCCATCTTCACCTTAGCCTCCATGGGCACCTTCCTGCCCCGGACTGCCGCGTGGGCGGCGGACGTGAGAGCTCGACGCTCGTCAGCGGTGGTCCGCGCCATGCGCGCCAGCTGCTGCTCACTTCGACCGCGAGTCTGGACGCCAGCGGTCCTGAGTATGCGCGCAACGACGCTGGGGCTGACCCCGTACCGGTCAGCAATGCCTCGGACTCCGATGCCACTGCGGAAGAGAGGAATGGCTTCTTCAAGCGGGATGGCTACTCGGGGCGAGGTAGCGGCCGGACGCAGCGATTCTCCCTGCTCGCAGAGGATGCGGAGCACGACCTTGGAGGAAACGCCGAGGTCGCTGGCGATGTCCGGGCTCGACTCGCCAGCCCTGTAGCGAAGGACGATGCCAGCCCCATCGAGTTGATGGCGGTTGCCGCGAATCGCGAGTCCGGCCCGCTTGATGTGTTTGGTGATGGTGCCGACGCAGACGCCGCTCTCGCGTGCGAGATCCGCCGCGGAGCGTCCGGACCGGTATTCCTGGATGAGGTAGTCCACATCGAGCGTCGTGCTTTTACAGGGCATGTCTTCAACCTGGAGACCGCGAGCGGTTTCTACTCAGCCAACGGCGTTATTACCCACAACTGCCGCAGCACCACCATCCCCGTCATCGACGGCGTGCGCCTCGTGGGCGACAGGCCCACCGTCCGGGACACGCGCGACAGGCGGAACCGGGAAATCGACTTCCGGGCCGAGGCGAAGGCGAAGGCCGGTGAGTCCTGGAAGGACATGACGGAGAAGGAGCGCGGCGCGGCGGTGAAGCGCATCCGCGAGCGCTGGGCCAAGGAGAACATCGGCTCCGCGCCCAAGGGCCTGTCCTACGAGGACTGGCTGCGCCGTCAGCCCACCACCTTCCAGGACGAGGTGCTGGGCCCCGTGCGCGGCCGCCTCTTCCGGGACGGAGGCCTCCGCCTCGGCAGCTTCACCGACGCCAGCGGCAAGACGCTCACCCTGGACGAGCTGCGAGCCGCTGAGGCCGCAGCCTTCAAGAAGGCACAGCTGTAGCGGCCCGCCGGGCCGAGAAAGGCAGACACGTGGAATTCGAGTGGCAGCAGGAGTTGGACGCGCTGGACATTGTCCCGGAGAAGTTCCGCGGGCTGTACGCGAAGGGGGAAGGGGAGGGCGCGAAGCACCTCCTCGACGCGGACCTGGTGAAGCGCATGGACACCACCAGCCTCAGCACCGCGCTGAAAAAGGAGCGCGACGCGGTGAAGGAGCTGAAGACCCAGGTGGCCGGCTACCAGAAGCTGGGGAAGACGCCCGAGGACGCGGAGAAGCAGGTGGGCGAGTTGCGCGCGCAGCTGGCCGAGGCGCAGAAGGGGAAGGAGGGCGCGGCCGCGTGGGAGAAGCAGCGCGCGGAGCTGGAGGCCGGGCACTCCAAGACGCTCACCGAGAAGGAATCCACCATCGAGCGCATGCGCACCACGTACCACCAGCGCGTCGCGCACGCGGAGGCGCTGGCCGCCATCGCTGACGCGAAGGGGAGCACGTCGCTGCTGTTGCCTTACGTCGAGCGTTATGTGAAAGTGATTGAGGAAGAAGGTGACTTCTTGGCTCGAATTGTCGACGCGAAGGGTGAGCCTCGCGTCAACAAGTCGGGCGGCTACGTGACGACGCGAGAGTTCGTCGCGGAGCTCAAGAAGAATCCGGACTTCGCTCGGGCCTTCGAAAGCTCGGGTTCCTCCGGCAGCGGGACGCCGCCGGGGGGCAAAACGGGCGGGACGCCCGGCGGTGAGAAGCTCTCCTCTACGCAGCGCATCGCGAAGGGGTTGGCCGAGTTGAAGTAGCCGTTTCAGGTGCGCGGGATGCGGCCTGAAGCAAACCGGGCGGGATGCCCGGACGCAGTCACTCTCCCTCCAAATCAGACGCGTCCACCGGGCTTTCCCCAGCCCTCGCCGTAGCGCGTCCGCCCACTCGTCTTCTTTTCCCTCTCACGCGAGGAAGAAAGCCTTTCCATGCCTTCCGTCATCCTTTCCGAGGCCGCCAAGCTGTCGAACAACGACCTGGTGGCCGGCATCATCGAGAACATCGTCACGGTGGACCGCTTCTTTGGCGTCCTCCCCTTCGAGCCCGTCGAGGGCCCCGCGGCCGTCTACAACCGGGAGAACGTCCTCGGCGACGTGCAGATGCTCGGCGTCGGCGGCACCATCTCCGCGAAGGCGGCCACCACCTTCACCCAGGTGACGAGCCCCCTGAAGCGCATTGTCGGCGACGCCGAGGTGGACAACTTCATCGAGGCCACGCACTCGGACACGACGGACCAGCTCGCCGTGCAAGTGGCCGGCAAGGCGAAGGCCGTGGGCCGGAAGTACTCCAGCCTCCTCATCAACGGGACGGGTGCCAACGACGAGTTCGTCGGCCTCCTGGGCCTCGTCAGCGCTGGCCAGACGCTGACGGCGGGCGCGAACGGCGCGCCGGTCTCCTTCGACCTGCTGGACGAGCTGCTGGACGGGGTGAAGGCGAAGGACGGCCAGGTGGACTTCATGATGATGCATGCGCGCACCATCCGGTCGCTGAAGGCGCTGCTGCGCGCCCAGCCTGGCGCCGGCATCATCGAGACGCTGACGCTGCCGAGCGGCGAGGAAGTGCTGAAGTACGAAAACGTCCCCATCTTCCGGAACGACTGGATTCCCACCAACCAGACGCAGGGCAGCAGCACGACGTCCACCAGCATCGTCGCGGGCTGCCTGGACGATGGAAGCCAGCGGGTGGGCATCGCCGGCCTGCACGCGAAGAAGGCCCTGGGCATCCAGGTGAAGAGCATCGGCGAGTCCGAGACGAAGGACGAGTCCATCACCCGCGTGAAGTTCTACTGCGGCCTGGCCGTGTACAGCGACCTCGCGCTCGCCGTGGCGAAGGGCGTCACCAACTAGCAGCGGTGGGGCATAGCCCCGGGAGGAGCGCTGCGCGCGTCCTTCCGGGCAAGCGTTCCCCGCGCAGCACTTCTCAACCTCTCGGCCGGCGTGCGCTGGCCGCATTCCCTAGGAGTACTCCGTGGCTGCTCGTGTCGTGGAAGTGGAACTGGTGGGCCCGAGGGCGGGGACGTCGTGTGTCCTCGCGGGCTTCGAATTCGTGGGCGGCGTGGCGCGGGTGCCGGCGGACGCGCAGTCCGCGCTGGACATCCTGGCGACGTACCACTCGGCGTACCCGCGCGAGTCGCGGGAGTACGAGAAGGCGCGGGACGCATGGGAGGAGCGACAGGCGTCCTCCGACGGGAAGCTGACCACGGGCAGCGACCTGCTGGAGAGCCTCAAGGCCCAACTGGCGGAGGTGGGCCGCGAGCGCGAGGAACTCGCGGCCAAGCTGGCGCGCGCGGAGGGGGCGAAGTCCGGCAGCACGCCGGCCTCCGAGGCGCCCGCCGCCGAGGCCCAGGAGAAGGCGCCCAAGGCCGCCAAGGCGAAGTAGCCCGCGCCCTCGTCCCCGCGGAGGACACCCTCATGGCCCTCGACACCACCCCCGGCGGACTCACCGCCGACTCCTACTGCGACGTCGTGGAGGCGGACGCCTACCACGCGGCGCGTGGGCACAACGACGCCTGGGCCGCCGCTGACGAGGCGGCGAAGGAGCGGAACTTGAAGTGGGCGACGTCCGTCCTGGACTCCCGCTGCGAGTGGCTGGGCGCGCGCGCCGACGCGGAGCAGGCCCTGGCCTGGCCGCGCCGGGGCGTGGTGCTCGACGGGTGCCCGGTGGCGGAGGGCGCCGTCCCCCGGCGCGTGAAGTCCGCGGTGGCGGAGTACGCGTTCCGCCTCCTGGGTGAGGACTGGACGGCGGGTCTCGGCCCCGTGGTGGACGAGGGCGTGACGGTGGGCCCCCTGAAGACGTCCAAGGAGACGCACCGGCCCATCCCCTCCCAGGTGCTGGCGCTGCTGGGGCCCCTCGTCCAGGGCAGTGCAGGCGGCATCCGCGTCCACACCACGGTGCGCGGATGAGCGCCCAGGCCGACAGGTTGGCGAAGAAGGCCTTGGCGCTGTTGAAGCGCTTCGGCCAGCAGGCCACCCTCACGCGGGCCGGGCCGGGCACGTACGACGTGGCCACCTCGAAGGTGGTGGCGTCCACCGCGGCGTACCCCGTCCAGGTGCTGGTGCAGGCGGACAGCGGTCAGGACAAGGAGGGCGACAGCCTCACCGACGGCGGCACCACGCGCGCGGACCGGCGGAAGCTCCTCGTCGCGGCCAGCGGCCTGCCGGTGGTGCCGGCGCCGGGCGACACCGTGGGCCCCCTGGAGGGACGCACGTGGCGCGTGCTGCGGACGGACCCGCCGACGCAGCTGGGCGGCACGCCCATCCTCTTCACCCTCCGGGTGTCCGCATGACGAAGGTGGACAGGCGCATCCGCAAGGGCGCCCGCTTCTCCAAGCAGGTGCAGGCCTTCGTGAAGGCCACCGAGGCGCGCGCCAACGAGGTGGTGCGCAAGACGGCGCTGGGCATCCTGGCCAACGTCGTCACGGCCTCCCCGGTGGACACCGGTCGCTTCCGGGGCAACTGGCAGGTGGGGCTGGGCGACAGGCCCGCAGGCACCGTGGACGCGGAGGACAAGGACGGCAGCGCAGTCGTCTCCCGCGAGGCCTCGAAGCTGGAGGGCGTGGCGTTGGGGGAGACCGTCTACATCACCAACAACCTGCCGTACGCCCGCCGGCTGGAGTTCGGCTGGAGTCAGCAGGCCCCGAAAGGGATGGTGCGCACCACCCTGGCCCAGGTGAATGAAATCCTCGAGGAGGCGGCGAAGTGAGCACCGTCCTCCTGGACATCCCCCGGGCACTGGAGGCGCACGCCGCGGCGGTGCTGGCGCCTGTGGTGGGGGCGGACAACATCGCCTTCCCCAACGTCGTCTACGTCCCGAAGGAGGGCACGCCCTGGGCGCGGGTGGACCACCTGCCCGCGCGCACAGCCCCCGCCGGCCTGGGCCAGGACGCGCAGACGCGCCACCCTGGCGTCTTCCAGGTGTCCCTCTTCTTCCCCCTGGGCGAGGGCTCCGGGCCCGCCAACACCGCCGCCCAGGCCGTGTGCGACGGCTTCGCGCGCGGCGCCTCGCTGCAGGCGGGCACCACCGTCGTCCGCATCCAGTCTGCCTCCGCCGGGCCGGGCCTCCGCGAGGAGCCCTGGTGGATGCGTCCCGTTTCCATCTTCTGGCTCGTCCACGCGTAACCGTCGCCTCGCGCGACAGGAGAAACCCATGCCTTCCGCTTCCGGCCAGCGCACCGCGCTGCGCTTCACCTCCGAGGCCAGCTTCGGCATCGCGGCCAGCACCACCTACAAGGCGCTGCGCTTCACCAGCACGGGACTCAACCTCAGCAAGGCCAACTACCAGTCCAACGAGATTCGCGCCGACAGGCACCTCTCCGACTTGCGCCACGGCATGGTGAGCGTCGGCGGGGACATCGGCTTCGAGCTCTCCCTCGGCACCTTCGACGACTTGCTGGAGGCCGCCCTCAGCGGCACCTGGGCCACGGCCACCACGGGCAGCGTCTCCCTCGCTGCGGACGCGGGCGCCGTGGTGCGCACCGCCGGCAGCTTCCTCGCGGACGGCTTCCTGCCTGGGGACCAGGTGCTGGTGTCCGGCTTCGCGGAAGCGGGCAACAACGGCCGGGCCCGCGTCGAGGCCGTCACCGCCCTGGCCCTCACGGTGGACCTGGAGCTGGAGGACGACGCGGCCGCCGCCGGGCGCACCGTGGCGCTGGTGGGCCGTCGACTGAAGTCCGGCACCGTCCTGAAGACGTTCAGCTTCGAGCGCGCCTTCACGGACATCAACCAATACGCCCTCTACCGCGGCTGCGCGGTGGACAGCCTGAAGCTCTCCATCAAGCCGGAGGAGATCATCACCGGCACCTTCGCCTTGCTGGGCAAGGACATGCAGATGGCCACGGCTTCGCACGCGGCCACCGTCACGCCCCCGGGCACCAACAGCCCCTTCGACGCCTTCACGGGCAGCCTGCGCGAGGGCGGGCTGCTGGTGGCCAACGTCACGTCCCTGGACCTGGACATCACCAACGGGCGCTCCACGAAGGGCGTCATCGGCCAGCGCTCCGCCACGGAGATTCACGAGGGCGGCTTCGGCGTGTCCGGCACCCTCAGCGCCTACTTCATGGGGCAGGACCTGCTGGCGAAGTTCCTCGACGAGTCCGAGTCCTCGCTGGAGGTGGTGCTCCAGGACGTCAACGGGACGGACTTCCACACCCTGCGGATTCCCCGCCTCAAGTACACGGGCGGCGAGGTCGACAACCCCAAGGAGGGCCCCGTCCAGGTGTCCATGCCCTTCACCGCGCTGCTGGACCCGGTGTCCGGCGCCTCCATCCTCTACCAGCGCAGCAACGCGTAGCCCGCGGCCGCGCGCCCCTTCCACCCTTCACCACCAGGAGCACCGCATGAGCACCGCCCCCGCCTCCGGCTTCGACCTCTCCAGCCTCATCCGCCACGACACCCTCACCGTGGACATCCTCCATCCCGTCACCGGCCAGCCCACGGGCATGCAGGTGGAGGTGGCCAGCGCGGATTCACCCCGCTACCGCGAGGCCACGCGCGCCATCATCGAGAAGGCCACCGCCAGCGCGCCGCGCGCCAGTCGCCGCGCTCGGCCGGAGACGCCGCGGGACATGGAGGCCGACGCGCTGGAGTTGCTGGTGGCCTGCACCGTCTCCTGGACGGGCGTCCTGGAGGGCGTGGCGCAGGTGCCCCTCACGCCGGACAGCGCCCGCCGCCTCTTCACCGTCCACCCGTGGCTGCGCCGCCAGGTGGACGAGGCGGTGCAGGACCGCGCGAGTTTTTTCGAGGAGAGGGCGAGCGCCTCCTCGACTTCGCTCGCCACGAATTCCGCCTGAGCCGCACCGACGCGGAGGGCGTCTCCGTCCGCGCCCACCTGGAGCAGGTGGAGCGCGCCACCGGGAAGCCTCCGCCGGAACTGCTTGAGGCGCCCCCGCTGCCCGACGCCCTCGCCCACGTGTGGGGGTGGTTCGCGGAGCTGTCCAACGCCCGCGGTGCTGGCGCCTTCACCCTCAACCCCATCTCCTTCCCGGACATGGAGGCCTGGGTCCGCCTCTCCGCCAACCGGCCCACGCCCTTCGAAGTGCAGCTGCTCCGCCGGTTGGACGAAGCGTTCCTGGTCGAAGTCTCGAAGAAGTAGTGACGCCGGATGGGAGGACGAGGGTGCAATCAATTGCAGCGGTCGCCCTCTTCCGTCCACTGCCTGAAGTCGTCGCTACGACACAGGACGAACACACATTTTTTGCTGACGTAAGAGCAGCAAGCGTGCGTTCCCTTCTCTGCACATCGCATCTGCTTCGCGTCCTTGTGCATGTCAGGAGCCTTTGCTGCCCACGAAGGGAGGTCAGGCGTAGGCACGTCTCGCTCCGGCCCGGAGTGCAAATCGACGATGACAGCAGCCATGCCCCGAAGCTCGGAGACAGGCTTGGTCATCACGATGCCAGTGTCCCGGTCTCGAAGGCCGATGTGGGTGAAACCGTCTCGCTCCATCTCCTCCTTGCCCGCATCAAGGCCCGGGAGCCCCTTCAGCATCGAATCGCGGATCTGAGCTGGGTCCTTCGTGCCGTAGTTCCGCACCAGCAAAAACGTGGTGTGACGCTCTCCAGTCGCGTCCCAGCTCAGGTCGTCGCCTCCGTACTTCTCATTCTCGCGTTGGACGCTGGCGATCCGCGCCTGCTCCATCTCCTTCTCCCGCCGGTCGCAGGCGGAGAGGGACAGCAGGCCCATGAGGACGAGATGTGCGCGCATGGTCTGGAGCCGACCACAAGCCGCTGCTCGTCGCCACAGGGCATGTCCAACAGGGTGCCGCGTGACCCTGTCATTCCCAACTTCCCCTGCAGCAACCAAGGATCATCATGTCCGGCGGCTTCGACCTGGCTGAGCTGAGCATCCGCATCGACACCTCCGACGCGAAGGAGGCCGTCACGACACTGGGCGGCGTGGAAGCGGCTGCCGAGAAGACGGAGCGGAAGACGACGGGCTTGGAGACGGCGACCGAGGCCCTCAGCAAGGCATTCGCCCAGGCGACGCGGAGCCTGGGCAACACGACGAAGGCCCTGGCCGACATCCGGTCCGCCACCTCGCACCTCTCGGTATTGGAGCAGTCGGCCGCGAAGATTCAGACGGCCTTCACCGCGACTGCGACGGCGACGGGGGCATTGGAAGCCCAGCTCATGTCCCTCGGAGGGGCGGCTGGGAAGCTCCAGGCGGCGCTCGCGGACACGTCCGCGCTGTCGCGCTTTTTGGGGCACGTGGAGGCGCTCAACCAGCGCTTCGGCCAGATGGGCAAGGAGAAGGAAGGGGCGGCAGACGCCCTCCGCAAGGTGAAAGACGAGGCCGCGAAGGCCGAGCCTCCGGTGACCCGGTTCGCGGACGGGATGCGGACCCTGGCGGGCCAGTTCCTCGGCGTCGCTGCGGCGGGCGCGGCCATCAAGAGCGCCACCGAGGAGGCGCTGCGCTTCTCGACGGCTATGGCCCAGGTCTCCACGGTGCTGGAGCAGGACCAGCTTGGGATGATGGTTTCCCTCACCGCGAAGGTGAAGGAACTGGGAAACCAGTTCGGGCGGACGCCCACGGACCAGGCTGGGGCCCTCTACGAAATCCTCAGCGCGGGCGCGAGCGACGCGGCGAAGGCCACGGAACTGCTCACCGTGTCCAACAAGCTGGCCATCGGCGGTGTGACGGACGTGAGGACGGCGGCGGACGGCCTGACGGGCGTCATGGCCAGCTACGGGAGCCAGCTGCGCAACGTCACCCAGGCTGCGGACATGATGTTCGTCTCTGCGGCGGACGGGAAAACGAGCATCGAGGACCTCTCGCGCTTCATCGGCCGGGTGGCCCCCATCGCCTCCCAGACGGGCGTCAGCCTCGCGGAGTTGCTCGCGGCCACAGGCGCGCTGACGAAGAACAACATCCAGACGTCCACCTCCATGGAGGGACTGCGCGCCATCATCGCCGCCGTCGCGAAGCCGTCTCACGAGGCGGCGAAGCTCGCGGACGCGCTGGGTCTGGAGTTCTCCGTCACGGCCCTCAAGGCCCGCGGGCTGGCGGGCTTCCTTGAGGAGGTGAACCAGAAGACGCACGGCAGCGCCGAGGAGATGGCCATGCTCTTCGGCGGGGTGGAAGCGCTGCTGCCGGTGATGACGCTTACCGGTACCGCGTCCGCGGACTTCGCGGCCTCGCTGAAGCACATGCAGGACTCCGCCGGGCGCACCGAGGCGGCCTTCCAGAAGATGGCCTCGACGCCCCAATTCGCCCTGGACCAGCTCCGGGCGCGCTTCGCGGAGCTCCAGGGCGAGGTGGGTAGCGACATCCTTTCAGCGGCGGAGCCGGGCATCCGCGCGCTGACGGAGAACTTCGATACGGCGACCAATGCGGTGAAGCTCTTCGGCGAGGCTCTGGTGGTGGTGGCTGCGATGCGCGGCGCGGCGTGGGCTCAGGAGTGGGTGAAGGGGCTGGTGTCGAAGGCCACGGCGCTCAACCAGGCGCGCGAGTCCGCGACGAACGCGGCGCTTGCCGAGGCGAAGTACACCCGGTCCGCTGACGAAAGCCGCATCGCAGCACTGCGCTCGGCCCAGGCCATGTTGGAGAAGAAGTACGCGGCGCTGCAGGCCTCAGCGGCTGTTGAGGGCGGCCTGATGTCGGCGACGAAGAAGGCGACGCTGGCGTCCACTGAGCTGGCTCTGGCGAAGGTGAAGGAAGCGGCAGCCATTGAGGGGGCATCCGTGGCCGCGCGGGCCGGCAAGGCGGCGCTGGACTTCATGGGTGGGCCTATCGGGATCATTACGGGAGCGCTCACTCTTGCAGTGGCGGCCTTTCATGAACTCGGACAGGCGGCTGACGAGGCTCGGGAGAAGACGCGTCAGTTCGCTCAGGAGTCAGGAACCAACGCCAGTCGCGGAAGCCAGATTGTCGTTGAGCTGATCAAGGAGACGCGAGCCCTTCAAGACCAGAGCCGTGCAATGGCCGCCTTCAATATCGCGAAGGCGGAGATGGCAACCCTCGGTGGGAATTACCAGGACCTGCTGACGGACGAGGTGGACACGGTCAAGGAGCTTGCGGCCGTCTACGAGAAGCTGACCAGAGAGGACCTCGGCAAGGCTCAGGAGGAGGTGAAGCGCCTCACAAAGGAGGTGAAGGACAAACAGAACCTCATCATGACCGTGAACTACCGATGGGGCTTGGCCGACGCCAAAGACTTCACGCGGGCTCGCAAGGACCCCAGGTTCGCGCCGCAGATCGAGGAGAAGCTGGTCCCTCTTGAGAAGGACCTTGCGGCCCAGCAGCAGCGCGTCGCCGACATCGAGAAGGGCCTCCAGAGGTTGAAGGAGGCGCGGTCGGAGGAGGCGAGAGCGGGGGCGGCCGCAGCGAATGAGGCCAGCGCCCACTCGAAGGAGTCCCTCAAGGAGGCAGCGCAGGAGGAGAAGGCCCGCGAGAAGCTTCTGAAGCGCCAGGAGCAGTGGCTGATGAACCTGGAGGAGGAGGCGCGCACCCTCGGCAAGACGAAGGACGAGGCGAAGCAGCTCTCCGACGAGTACCGCTCGCTGAAGGACCCGAAGATGGTCGCGCGGGCGGACGCGGCCATCGCGCAGCTGGAAGCCCTCCGGAAACAGAAGGAGGAGACGGAGCGGGTGAAGAAGGCGGAGGAGGAGAGGGCGCGGGTGCTCCAGGGGCTCAACCGCGAGCTGGGCAACCAGGACACGGAGAAGTACGCCCAGGCCCAGAAGGTCCTCCGCGAGGAACTCGATGCCGGGCGCCTCAAGGCCGCAGAGTTCGAAGCCGCGATGAAGAAGGCCCGGGCGATGTGGACGCCGGAGGGCAAGTCCGAGGCGGCGCTGAAGACGGAGATGGACCAGCTGGCCAAGCAGCTCAATCCCACGGCGGAGCTGCAAAAGCGCCTGGAGATGGTGAAGCAGCTCTTCGCCGACGGGCGCATCACCGCGGAGCAGTACCGGCAGGAGGTGGAGCGCCTCCAGGACCAGCTCCACGGCGGCTTTTCCTACACGAAGGAGATCGTCGGCACGGCCACGCAGCACATGGCGGACGCCTTCGCGAACTTCGTCACCACGGGCCGGCTGGAGTTCTCCTCGCTGGTGGACGGCATCCTGAAGGACTTGGCGCGGCTGGCGGCGCAGAAGGCCTTCATGGCCCTCGTCAACCTGGGCATGGACGCCCTCAGCGGCTCGGTGTCGTCCGGTAGTGGTTCCACGCTCGTTGGCGGCGCGGACATGAGCAGCACCTACTCCTTCATGCTGGGCGGTGCGCACGCGGCCGGCGGGCCCGTCCGCGCGTCTCAGGCGCACCTGGTGGGCGAGCTCGGGCCGGAGCTGTTCATCCCCTCCAGCTCCGGCCGCATCGTTCCCAACGAGGCGCTGGGGGGAGGGGACGTGAACCAAACCCTCTACATCACCGTCAACGCAGACGGATCCTCCCAGGTGAGCGCGTCAGGAGAGGGGGGACGCGCGGAAGCGGAGCGCCTCGGACGCCGCCTCGCCGACGCCGTGCGCAAGGTGATGCGAGAGGAGATGGCTCCCGGTGGCATGACGTACACGTTCGTCCGGGGGCGGTAGATGGGGACGGCCAGCGGTCGGATGCCGGTTGCCGCGACCAGCCAAGCCACGACCGCATTATCGGCTTGACCGGGCGGTACCAGCCTGCGGCCCCACTGGGGCTTCAGTCGCACAAGGGTCGGTTCTGCCTGCGGGCTTCTGTTCACCGCAGCGATTCGGCCGTGACCGGAAACTTGGCAATACTCGTGACCGATTCAATCTAGCCTACGCGCAACCACGCGTCAGTAATATGTCGCTTCAATGGAGGTTCCAATGACCTGGGTAGTCGGCGCGAATATCGGTTTTGGCACTATCTTGATGGCATCGGACATTCGGGTGACTCTGCAAGACAAAAGCGAGCACGATGGTCTTCAGAAAATCTATGCCCTAAGCCCCAATATCATTGGGGGCTTTTCGGGCTCGGTCGACATCGGGCTTGACATCCTTTCCCGACTGGCTGGGCAGTTTTCCATGCCGTCACGGAATGCACAGGATGGGCTCAATAACAACTCTGTCCGCTGGGTTTCGCGCTTCATTAGGAAGTGCTTTTACCTCCACAAGCCTTCGCTCCGCGAACTCAAGGCGTCGTTTCTGATTGGATCGTCAAATATCCGGCGAGTGAATATGTTTGGCATTCCAGAGACGAAGTTGTACGCATTTCAGAGCTTCAATAAGTTCCAGCCAGAAGAAGTTCTTCCAGGGTCTGCAAAGTCAATCGGCAATGGCAAGGCGCTGGAAGAGCCTGTGATGGAAATGCTAGGTGCAAAGGAGTTTCAGATGCACTGGAATTCCGGCCCGGAAATGCACTCGTTCATACTTGCAACGCACCTGCGTAATAGTGTCATGTCGATGCCAATTGCTGGAGTTTCTCCGCAATTTATTATGGGATGGGCAGCCCATGGAAGGCAATCCTTGGCGCTCAGGGCGACTCTAGGCGCTAATCCGACCATGACGCCAAGCGAGGAGCTCAAGCTTGCCCGAAGCAGCAAGCAACTCTATGAGATGATTGGCAGAAAATCCGCACTTGCCGTCGGCTGACTGAGATCGGGATCCGACACAGGCTCGCCTGTTGCGCAGAAATCACAACAAGAGTTGTGCACCGCGCTTGGAATAATGCCGAGGCACTAAGCAGTGCTGAGTCTTGCCTACTCTATTGACGAGGATCCGTGTCTCGTCAGTTGAGCGTCTCCCGCACGCCCACGCCAGCCATTCGCGCGTGTTGTTGGCCTCGGCGACCTGAGCAATCCCCTCATTTGAGGTTTCCCCTCGGAGAGCCCATGAGCGGCCGAGCAGGCGGGCTCAGAGGGAGAAATGAGAATGAGGGGATGCTTCAGCTCGGCGACAGCAGCGAACCCGAGGCCCTGCCAGAGCCGCGCACCGCCCTCCAGGCGCGCGTACGCGCCCGTGAGGGAGGACGCGCCCACCTGGGCCTCCAGGTAGCCGGTCCGCACCGGCACGTCGCTCAGCACCCGCGACAGCCCCGCGGCGACTACTGCCCGCGGGGCATCGAAGGGACCGCGCGAGCCCGGGACGCCTCCTGCAGAACGCCCGAGGACCGCTCTAACATGCTAGCGCAACGCGAATCCGGAGCCGCGCATTCTGCTTGCCAGATGAGCAGTACCATTCCGCGTACTCCGATGGGCTGAGCCATCCGGTCGTGCTCGCCACGCAGGGGCCGTCAAACTCAATCATCATCTGGGTGAGGCCCTGAATGCCTGAGGAGTAGGCTTTCACCCAACGGCCATCGACTGCGATCCGGGACCTTCGGTGGGTTGGCCCGTTGTAGTAGCCGCTAACTTCCAGCCAGCCGCTAGTTTCGCCGGGAGCGATCCACCGGGTCCAGTTTGAGTAACTCCAGCATTGCGCCTGAGCATGAACGGTACGCTCGACGGCCGGACTTTGGCCGTCCTCGACCAACTCGACCTCGTCGGGTCCACACGCGCCGATAAGCCCCAGTAGCGAGCACAGGATAAGTCGCTTCATTTTGCACCTCCGCATGCGAATCAGAGCCTCACATGCCTTCCAAACCAAGCTTTTGCAGCTTCCTTGCGCACAGTCGACCATTAACCGGACAATCCAGCCGTGGCCGGAAGAGCCGAGGGCATCGGCTCTGGGCAACGCGTTGCACTGAGGGCGGGACGCGGCAAGAGGTCAGCGCGGACCACCGTGGCGCAAGGTTGACTCAGAGGCACGGGAGAAGGGGCTACTCCTAGAGTCCCGCGCCCTCTCCTTGGCCGGGCCGTCATAGGCCAACAGCCCCTGACACCAGAACGCGCGGAAGACGCCTGCGGCCTACCCAAGTGTTTCGGGGATGGCCGCTATGCGTCAGGGCGGATTCAAGGCACGAGGGCAGCTGTCCACGCATCTGCCGAAAATGATGCGCATGACCAAGAGCGTTCTCAGCGGGAGGCGGTAGGGCATGGAGCGCTTCCCGTTCACCCCGGACTACGGGGCCCAGGCGGACACCGTGCCCCGAGTGCGCAAGGCGCAGTTCGGCGAGGGCTACACCCAGCGCTCTGCTGACGGACTCAACTCCGTTCTGCGGCGCTGGTCCCTCCAGTTCTCCAACCTCTCGAAGGTGGACGCGGACGGCCTGGAGGCCTTCCTGCGCGCCCGCGCGGGCGTCGAGTCCTTCGAGTTCGTCACCCCGGACACGGCCTGGGCCGTCACCGCGCAGCCCTTCGGGGTGGGGGACGGGGCCAGGACGCAGTGGCTCCTCCAGCGGTCGCTGTCCCCGGAGGTGCCGGAGCAGCTGGTGCCCGCCACAGGCTGGACTACGCCGCCCACCGTCTACGTAGCGGGCGTGGCCCAGGTGGCGGGGACGGCCTACAGCCTGGCCGACTCGGGACTCGTCACCTTCGCCGCGGCTCCGGCCGCCGGGGTCGCGCTCACCTTCACCGGCGCGGGCGAGCTGGTGGCGCACGTCGTGTGCGAGGAGTGGCACCGCACCGCGAAGGGCTTCAACGCCTACGACTTCACCGCGACATTCCAGGAGGAGGCAGGGTGAGCATCGCCAGCGACATCCAGAGGCTGGACGCGGGGGCCCTCGTAGAGCTCTTCGTCCTGGACGCCACCAACCTGCCAGGAGGGGGCGTCAGCCACTTCCACGCGGGCACCAACGGACTCCGCGGGCCCGTCGTCTGGCAGGGCATGGCCTACGAGCCCTGGGCCATCCAGGTGAAGGGCTTCGATAAGTCCGGCATGGGGCGGCTGCCCCGGCCCACGCTGACGCTCGCCAACGTCGCCGGCACCATCGGCGCCATGGCGCGGGACCTGAACGATCTGCTGAGCGCACGCGTCCTGCGGAAGCGCACCTTCGTCCGCTACCTGGACGCAGTGAACTTCCCCGGGAGCGTCAACCCCACGGCCTCCCCGCTGGACGCCTTCCCGGACGACGAGTTCGTGGTGGACCAGAAGACGGTGGAGAATAAGCACGTCATCGAGTTCAGCCTGGCCGCGAAGTGCGACCTGGATGGCGTCCGCATTCCGCTGCGCATCATCACGCAGCTGTGCCCCTGGGAGTACCGCGGCGAGGGCTGCGGCTACGCGGGGCCGCCAGTGGCGAAGGTGAACGACACGCCTACGTCCAGCGCCATAGAGGACCGGTGCGGGAAGCGCCTCGCCAGTTGCAAGCTGCGCTTCGGAGTCGCTGCCGTCCTGCCGTACGGAGGGTTCCCGGCAGTTGGACTCATCCGCTGAACTCCGACTCCTTCCGGGTGGATTCAGACCCGGCTGGCGGCTCGTTGCGAGCTTGTCGCCCTGCCAACTTCTTCTATTGTTGTTCATCAAGACGGGCCGTTGCCCGCCTTGGTGAACTGGGGATTCATTCGGCATGGCAGAGTACAAAAATGATGCTCGCTTCCTGGAATTACAATTTCTTGCCCGGTTCGAGCAGACTCGGTGGGTCAGTAGGCAATTCCCGAGAGGGGGAGGGGGATCATTCGAGGCTGCAAAGGAAGTACAGATGGTCCTCTCCCTCTTCTTTAGGGGGATGATCAATGGCCCCGACATCAGGAAGAGCCTTTACGTGCCAGGCAGTGGCGGCCTCGACGCGGTTGCAGAGGAACTTGAGCGGAGGGAGCGACTCGGTCGCGCGGAGTTTGTCTCAAGGCTCCTAGATGGCCAGAGTGTAGAGTTGGAACTGGGGCACTTGGGCCGTCTTCGGTTGGCGGAGCTGCAGGACCAGCTTCGTTCCACTCGTCTGCATGAACCGTTTGGAATCCTTTATGACGGTCGCCATGCGGAGCGCGACTTGGCGATTGCCATCATGAACATCCAGGAGGAGTCGCCGGTGTCGGTGGCCTACCTCGACATGAACGGGCTCAAGGCGTTCAACGAAGACGGCGACCATGCAACGGGGGACGAAGCCATCAAGGCCTTCTTCCATGCCATCGAGAAGGCCGTGTCCGATGTTGGGGACGCCTACCGGAAGGGCGGTGACGAGGTCGTCGTTGTTATGCCAGCAACGCCACTGGAACAGGCTCAGAGGCGCATGGGTGCAGCGCTGGCATCGCTCTCAGGGGAAACGGTCAAAGTGAAAGGGGAACCTCGTCACCTGTCATCCTCGTGTGGCCTCGTGGCCGTGAAGGATGTGAAGGCTCAGGCGAGCGAGGTGATTCACCGCGCCGACCTCGTCCAGAAGAGCGCGAAGGACCGGTCGAAGGCGGACCCCTTGCGGCGGAAAAGCGTGCTGGCGACTCGTGTCACAGAGAACGCAGAACCTGCGTTTGAGGTCATCTGAGAGCGACTTCTTCTTCGCGGAAGTCTACTGGTCGGTCGTTGAAGTAGACCGGTACCTCTCTGGATAATATGACCTATGGTGTGAGCCGCCAAAGTCATGTCCACACAGTTCTGGGGCTCTGGGAGCACTGCTATCTTTCCCAACAGCATGATGGTCATTTGGTCGGCATTGGTGACACAACGGCGGTAGACGCGGTGGGGCATCTGGGTTGGATGTCTCATTTTCTGCGACGCTCTTTGGCCTGGAGGCCAATTGTATGGCAGAGAATTTCACGGTCTTGGCATCTACAGCAGATACGATGGATGCGCTTCGCAGGCTTGTGGCTTGGGCCTCGGATATTGACTTGGTTTACGCGTGGGCTAGCTCGGCTGGAGGAACAGCAGAGCATTGGAAGTGCCTACCCCTTGAGCGTGTCCGCCGGGCCGTTATCGGGATCCACTTCGCTCAGACCGAGCCCCAGGTTCTGGTCGAACTTGGCAATGCTAAAGTCCTTCATGTCATTGAGGACACCTCTGGTGTCTTCCATCCGAAGTTGCTTGTCGGACGACGCGGAGGGCAGGTGCGTGCTCTCTGGGGATCTTCGAACTTCACCCGGGGAGGCTTTCATGGGAACACGGAACTGAACGTCCTTTTTGAGGGAGATGCTCAGTGCAATGCTGCGGGCACCCTGCTTTCGTTTGTGGATGCAGCTTGGCACGACCCGCGTGCATTCACGCCAAGCGCGGCATGGTTGGCCGCATATCATGAATTGTATGAAAGCAGGCCTAAGCCTCCAATAAAGAAGGCGCCCCAGCCTTTGCCTGCTAACGCCGCAGTGCGCCTGGGAGACCTAAGTTGCGACTGGGCGGGATATTATGCCCTCATCGCTCGTCAGGAGAGGCGGGCTCTGGCTAACGGTTTTGAGATTCGCGTTTTCGATCACCCGGACGGCTCTTATCTAGGGGAGGCCGAAGCCTGTCGGGAAGCGTTCCATCGTTGGCCAGCGTTCGCTTCAATGCCAGAAGATGAGCGCAAGCTGGTGGCTGGATGGGGGCGGGACACCACCGGCTACTTTGGGCGAATGCAAGGGGCGGGCTACTTCAAGCAGCTCACCACCGACTCTCCCAAGCAGTTGGGGCGCTTCTTGGATGCTGTTCCAGTCAGGGGGCGTGTGTCGCACGACGTGGTTGAGGCCTACCTCGACGGAGTTCTTGCTCTGAGGGGTGTTGGGTTGGGAGCTGCCACCCGCCTTCTCGCCATGAAACGGCCGGACGTCTTCCTCTCGGTCAACAACGCCAACCGAAGGCGTCTCTGGCAGGTCTTCGGAACTGTCCCGACCAGCGCGACCACCTACGTCAAGTTCCTCGACACCCTTTGGTCCTTTCCCTGGTTTGCCGCTTCACGTCCACTGGTGCCGGTTGAGGCGCGGGTCTGGAGATGTCGGATCGCACTGCTCGACACCCTGCTGTACGAGCTCCCGGAGTAGACGTACGACGCATGGAGCCGTCTTCTGGGCTCTCCCCTTCGGCCTCCTACAAAGGCATGGCGACGCTCCGGGAGGTCCCGGGACTCTTTGCCGAGGCAAGCCAGTGCAAGTGAATGGCTGGCGCGGACGGCGGTGGCCGTTCGGTTGGTGGATGGAAAGGGCCTACCTTGGACGGTTCAGCGGATAGCTGCTGTGTGATTTCTACATTTCATCAAGTATCGCGCATGCCGTTGGGTCCGTTTCAAGGGCGACGACTTGGCTTCGGATGGATTCAGTAAGCAGTCCGATTTCTGCGAGATGGCGGGCGGCATTGAACCTCCATCCACTGTCGTCGTGCTTTGTCGCTACCCAAATGAGAAAATGCTGCGCTTCTCTGCGGTGTTGGTTGATCGCGAAGCTGACGGCCGCCTCCCATTCTTCAAATGGAACCCCTTCCACCGCATCTGAAATCGCTGCTGCGGATCCGCTGCCTTCAATAAGGCGAAGTGCATGGCCCAAATGACGGTGGTAGGCCCAATCCTGCGGGAAGAGCTTTCGCCCCAGCCCGAGCCAATCCAACTCCAATGCCTCCTTCGCCGTGACGATCTCCAAATGAATCGGCACAGGTGCTCCTGCCGCTCGGCGGGGTGAAGCTTCAGAGAAACCAGAACTCGCAACAAGCACGCCCTGGGTGGCTCCGACATCGTCCACGAAGCTTATGAACGACTCGACGTCGCTGATGTCGAGAGTGTTCTGCCAATGCTTTGCGTCAACCACCAAGAACGGAGCAGTCGCGTCTCGTCGGTAGACTGCTACATCCAGTTGTCTCCGCTCACCTGAATGGCGACCGGTATAATAATGCCTGTTTCCCCCTGATGGCTCCACGCGGAAGTGAGGTGGCTGAAACTCGCGCCAGAACTTCTCCAGAATGGCTCGTTCATATTGCTGCCAGGTCATTGTTGGAATGTAGCGCCGCTAGGACCGTGGCCTCAATTGGGGCGGATTTAGGTGCTTCCGAATGCAGGCCGAACAGCCCCTCTGTGTCCGGTCTGAGATGGATGCCGTCCACGCTCGTGGCCACGATGTCTGCATGAGCGACCCCTGCCGGCTGACGCTGGCTGATGACGTCCTGAGCGCCGCGCTCACCCACGCCCAGGCCGATTACCCCCGCGAGTCCTGCGGCCTCGTGGTGCTGGTGGACGGCGCCCAGCGGTACCGCCCCTGCCGGAACCTCGCCGCCGGCCAGGCGCACTTCGTCCTAGCTCCGGAGGACTACGCTCAGGCAGAAGGGGAGGGCGAGGTGGTGGCGGTGGTGCACTCCCACCCCAACGCCGCGCCGGAACCGAGTGAGGCCGACAGGGTGATGATGGAGCGCTGGGGCCTGCCCTGGCTCATCCTCAACGTCCCGGTGGGGCACTGGCGCCTCTACTTCCCGGACGGCTACCGCCCGCCGCTGGTGGGCCGCACCTTCAGCCATGGCGTCCTCGACTGCTACTCCCTCATCCAGGACTACTACTGGGAGCGCCTGGGCCTGGCTCTGCCCGACTTCGAGCGCCCGGACGACTGGTGGGCGAAGGGCGGCAACCTCTACCTGGAGGGCTTCGGCCGCGCGGGCTTCGTGGACGTGACGGGCAAAGCCCCGCGCGAGCACGACGTCTTCCTCATGCAACTGCGCGCCCCGGTGCCCAACCACGCGGGCGTGTACCTGGGCGGGGACGTCCTCCTGCACCACGTCATGGGGCGCCTCTCCACCCGGGAGACGTACTCCGGATTTTGGGCGCGCATCACCCAGCGCGTCGTGAGGCACGCGTCCCGATGCTGACGACCATCGTCCTGGGCGGGCCCCTGGGGAAGCGCTTCGGGCGCGTCTGGAAGCTGGACCTCTCCGTGCCTTCGCCCGCGGAGGCGGTGCGGGCCCTCTCCGCCGTCTGCGACGGCTTCCGGCGCTACCTCGCGGAGAACAGTGAGCCCGGCTACCACGTCTTCGCGGGCAAGCGGGACGTGGGAGAGGACGACCTGGGCATGCCCACCGGCGCGCGCGTCCTCACCCTCATGCCCGCGCTGGCCGGGGCGAAGTCCGGCTGGTTCCAGGTGGTGGCGGGTGCGGTGCTCATCGCCGCTGGCGCCGTCCTCACCGTCTACGGGTACGGCGCGGGCGTGCCCCTCATCACCGCGGGCATTTCCCTGGTGGTGGGCGGCGTCTCGCAGCTCCTCTTTGCCCCGCCCGCCTCCACGGGGCCGGACGAGGACGATGCCAACAAGCCCAGCTACGTCTTCGGCGGCCCCGTCAACACGCTCGCCCAGGGCCACCCCGTGCCCATCTGCTACGGGGAGATGGAGGTGGGCAGCTGCGTCGTCTCAGCCGGCATCGTCACCGAGTGGTCCGACGGCGGCTTCGGGGGCAGCAGCGGCAGCGGGCAGACGGGGCCCGGCGGGACTCCAGCGGGCGGCGGCACCTGCCCCGCGCCGTGGGTAACCATCCTCCTGGCGGACGGGCGCGAGGTGCCCGCGGGCGAAGTCCAGGTGGGCATGCTGGTGCGCACCCAGGACGAGGAGACGCTGGAGTGGGGCGACTTCCCCGTCACCGCCGCGGAGCTCGCCGAGGGCGTCCGCTGGCTGCTGGAGCTGGAGGATGGCCGGCGCCTGGAGGCCACCGGCAACCACCGCGTGCGGACGGAGGACGCCTGGGTGGAGTTGCGCCACCTCGCGGCCGGCGCGCGGCTGGTAGGCGCGCGGCCGGGCGTGGTGCGCCAGGTGACGCGCGGCGAGCGCGGGCCGGTGGTGCGCCTCACCGTGGCGGGCGCGCACACCTACGTCTCCGACGGCCTCCTCAGCCACAACGTGAAGAAGGCGGACCCGACGGTGGTGGACTGACATGGGCGGCAGCAGCGGCGGAAAAGGGGAGGGCGGCGCTCAGCGCACGCCCGTCGAGTCTCCCAACACGCTGAAGTCCAGCTCGAAGGCGCGCGTGCTGGACTTGCTGTGCGAGGGGGAGATTCAGGGCCTCGTGGACGGGCTGAAGTCCGTCTACCTGGACGGCGTCGCCATCCAGAATCCCGATGGCACCTTTAACTTCACGGGCGTCACCGTGTACGACGTGAAGGGCACGCAGTCGCAGGAGTACATCCCCGGCTTCCCCTCCGGCGAGGCGGAGCACTCCGTGGGCGTCGAGGTGAAGCGCGCCACGCCGGTGGTGCGCACGGTGTCGGACCCGGAGGTGGACGCCGTACGCGTCACCCTCCAGGTGCCCCAGCTCACCTACCAGGACCCCACGACGGGCGACTTGAAGCCCACCCGCGTCCTTGTCTCCATCGCGGTGCAGAGCAACGGGGGCGGGTACGTGGTGCAGTCCTTCCAGGACGCCGAGCTCTTCCGCGGGAAGTGCACCAGCCCCTACGAGCGCACCTTCCGCGTGGAGCTGACGGGCTCACCACCGTGGGACATCCGCGTCACGCGCGTCAGCGAGGACGCGGACAGCGTGACGACGCAGAACAAGGTCATCTGGAAGTCCTACGCGACGCTGCTGGACGAGAAGCTCAGCTTCCCCAACACCGCGCTGTGCGCGCTGCAGGTGGCGGCCAGCCAGTTCTCCAGCATCCCCACGCGCAGCTACCGGATTCGCGGGCTGCGGGTGCGCGTGCCCAGCAACTACAGCCCCGTGGCCCGGACGTACGAGGGCACCTGGGACGGCACGTGGAAGGTGGCCTGGACGGACAACCCGGCATGGTGCTTCTACGACTTGCTGACGACGAAGCGCTACGGCCTGGGCCGCTACCTCAACGAGGCAGCGGTGGACAAATGGGGCCTCTACACGGTGGCGAAGTACTGCGACGAGCTGGTGCCGGACGGGAAGGGCGGCACGGAGCCGCGCTTCCGCTGCAACCTCTACCTCCAGACGCAGGAGGACGCGTACAAGGTCATCAACAACCTCGCGTCCGTCTTCAGATGCATGACGTACTGGGCCTCCGGCGCCGTCTTCGTCGCCCAGGACGCGCCGCGCGACGCCGAGTACCTCTTCACGCCGGCCAACGTGGTGGACGGCCTCTTCACCTACGCCTCCAGCGGCAAGCGCGCGCGGCACACTGTGGCCCTCGTCACCTGGAACGACCCGGACAACCACTTCAAGGCAGCGCAGGAGTACGTCACCGACGAGGAGGGCCTCGCCACCTACGGCTACAACCCCACCGAGGTGGTGGCGCTCGGCTGCACCTCCCGGGGCCAGGCGCAGCGCGTGGGCCGGTGGCTCCTCCTCACCGAGAGGCTAGAGACGGAGACGGTGACGTTCCGCACGGGCTTCGAGGGCGCCATGCGCAACCCCGGTGCCGTCGTGAAGCTCCAGGACCCGTACCGGGCCGGACGCCGGTGGGGCGGGCGCGTGGTGGCCGCTACCGCCAGCCAGGTGGAGCTCGACGCGGACGTCACCCTGGAAGCGGGGAAGACGTACGCTCTCTCCGTGGTGCTGCCGGACGGCACCGTGGAGGAGCGCCCGCTGGCCGCGCTCGCGCCGGCGCCCTACCGCGCGCTCCCCGTGGCGACGCCCTTCTCGGCCGTGCCCCAGCTCCAGGCCGTCTGGGTGCTGGCCGCGTCCGACTTGACGCCCACCCTCTGGCGCATCCTCAACGTGGCGGAGGTGGAGCCGCACCTCTACGAAATCACCGCCCTGCGCCATGAACCGGGGAAGTACGCGGAGGTGGAGTACGGGGTGAAGCTGCAGCCGCTGCCCACGTCCGTGCTGCCTTCGTCCGCGCCGCCCGCGGGCCTGGCGGTGGGCGAGTCGCTCTACAAGACGACGAATGGCGGGGTGAAAGTCATGGTGACAGCCCGGTGGACGCAGGTGGCCACCGCCACCGAGTACCGGGTGCGCTGGCAGCGCGAGGGTGGCAACTGGACGTCGGAGACGCCGGTGCAGACGCACTACTGGGAGCTGCTGGACTGCCTGCCGGGCGCGTACACCGTGCAGGTGGCCGCCGTCCTCAACGGCCTCGTCACCACCTACGCCTCGGCCAGCTACACCGTGCAGGGCAAGGCCGCGCCGCCGTCCAACGTGACAGGACTCACCTGTGCCCTCAACGGCAGCACCGCGACGCTGCGCTGGGCGGAGGTGCCGGACCTGGACAGGGACACCTACGAGCTGCGCTACGGCGCCAGCTGGGAGGCGGGCACCCTCATCGGAAAGGTGCGCGCCACCACCTACGAGTGGGCCCTGCCGGCGCCGGGCGTCAACCTGCCGGTGCATGTGAAGGCCATCGACACCTCGGGCAACTACAGCACCGGCGCGGCGAGCGTCCTGGTGGTGTCTGTGCCCACGGTGCCGGCCACCCTCACCTTGGGGATTTCGTCCACGCCGCCTCCCTAAACGGGAGGACATGCGCTCGCGCGAGCAGGAGGAGGCGGCCGGCATCTACGACCGCGAGGTGGACGGCGTCCGCTCTCCGCAGCTCATCAAGTCGCGCTACCTGGACATTCGCTGGACGCACGAGGAGGCGCTCCCCGCCCACCTCCTCGCCGGCTTCCAGGTGGTCGTCTACGAGGGCGGCGACCCCAACAACACGGACAGCTACCTGCTGGAGCCGCGGAAGTTCGGACCCTCGGAGCGGCGGTGGGTGGCGCCGCTGAAGCTGACGCTGCAGACGGAGGTGCAGTGCGCTGTCCAGGCCCTCTACACCAACGGCAGCCAGAGCAGTTGGCGCGTCCTCGGCGGTG
>NZ_RAWQ01000101.1:0-35088 GCF_003668965.1 Corallococcus sp. AB030 | reverse complement strand
GGCCCGTCCCGCCCGCCTGCTGTCCTCAGCTCACCCTGGACCCGACACCATGAGCACCTGCCCCACGCCGCCCGCTCGCCCACGTCGCCGGCCCATCCCTCCGCCGCCTCCAGAGATCGCCGAGGGTGAGCCGGTGCCACCGGGCATGGTTCGCCTGCCGTCCGGTCAGCTCTTCAGCGAGGAGGAGGCGAGCCAGTGGTTTCCGGGCGCGCTGCCGCCCGAGGCGCGCTGGCCGGACGATGCCCAGTCAGCCCCGGCGGCGGAGGCGCCCACCTACCGCCGCGAGCCTGCGGGGGCGTGCTGCGCGCACACCTTCGACCCGGAGGCCCTGCACGACGAACTGGACGCCCTGCGCGCGGAGCGGGCCCACCTGCGCGAGTCCCTGGCACGCAGCGAGGGCCGTGCCGAAGGGCTCGCGCACGCCATCGCGCTGCTGGCCCCGTCCCTCGCTGTCGCCGCGCCCGTCCCCGGCGTGTCCCTCCCCGCTGTCCCTATGGTTGTCCCCCCTGTCCCTGGGGACAAAGGGGACATGTCCCCAGGGACAGACGGGGACATGAAGGGGGGTAGGGGGGAAGCAACAGCAACAGCGTCGAAAGACGAAAAGCGTAGGAAGTACGAGAAGTTGAAGAAGCAGAAGCAGCGACAGAAGAAGCGTGCTGCTGCTGAAAGCGCGCGCGATGTGTCCCCCGTCCCCTGTCCCTCTGTCCCCGGGGACATGTCCCCTGTCCCCCTGTCCCACGCCGGTGGGGACACGTCCCCAGCAGCCCCTGTCCCGGTGGCCTCCGTCGTCCGCAAGGTGCGGCCGAAGTGGATGGAGGACGACGCGCCGAGCCCGGACAAGGTGTTCTTCGCGTGGACTCAGGAGGAGCGCTGCCGGCGCTTCGGCCGCGCCATCCCCGAAGCGCCCCCGCCGGGCTGGGCCACCTGGTACGCGGACGCGCTGGCCGCCGTCGGAGGCGACGAGGGGCGGCTGCGCGCGGCCTGGCTCGCGTGGCTGGAGGACACCTGGGGGCAGTCTCGCCAGCCGGTGTGCGCCGCTCGGGCCTTCATCGGCGCGGAGGTGTGGCGCCGGCACGTCCCGGGGCAGGGTGGGGCCGAGATGGGCAGCGCGGCCCCGGCGCAGCTGTCCCCCGCCGAGGCCCGCCGCCGTGCGCAGCTGGGCGTCGGCCGCGGTGAGGAGCCGAGCGCCCCCTGTGCCACCGGGTGCGGGACGGCGTCCTTCCTGGTGGTGTGGGGGCACCCGTTGTGCCGGGGCTGCGCGGCGCAGCTGGAGGCGGACGTGCCGCGACTCACGACGGACAGCGTCTCCGGCTGGGTGGAGCCTCGTGCACGCGGAGCATCCCTCGCCGCCCTGGAGGTGAGCCCGTGAGCTGCCCGCCCCTCTTCACTCCTCCGGATCTCCTTGCCGCACACGCCACGTGGGGCGCCAACTGCGGCCCGGGGGCGCTCGCAGCGGTGCTTGGTGTCCCCGTCATGGGGCTGCGCCCGCACTTCCCGAAGCCCTGGACGACGCCCACGGTGATGCGGGCCGCGCTGACGGCGAACGGCCGGCGCTTCCAGGTCCATCCCAGCTTCCCGGCGGGCAACGTGCTGGGCCTGGCGTTCGTCCAGTTCCGCGGCACGTGGGACTCCGCGCCGGAGCGGGCCCAGTACCGGCACACGCACTGGGGGGGCCTGCAGCGGACCGGCACTTCCGTCGTCGTCTACGATGTCAACGCAGGCGACGCCGGGGGCTGGCTGCCGTCGGAGGAGTGGAAGGCGTCAGTGCTCGCGTTGCTCATGGCGGGCCGCCGGGGCGCGTCAGGGCTGTGGCGCATTCGAGTTACGCTGGAGGTGATGCGGTGATTCTGCTGGCCTGCGGCAGTTCGGGGCTCACGTTGAACCACCTGCCGGTGCTCCGCGCGCACACGCGGCGCTTCGCCACGCACCCCGGGACGCGGCTCATCCACGGCGCCGGAGATGCGCGGAAGACAGACGAGCCCGAGGCCTTCGGGGCGGACCGCCTTTGGGAGGTGGCCGCCCACCTGGAGTGGCCCTGGTTCCGGGTGCAGGACGTGGAGCGGTTCCCCGCGGACTGGAAGCGCGACGGCGCCCGCGCGGGACCACAGCGGAACGAGGCGATGCGCGACGCCCTCCGTGCGCTCGCTGCCCAGGGGGAGCGTGTGGGGTGGGTGGCGGCGCATACGGACCCGGAGCTGGGCCGCGGGACGGCGCACATGGTGTCGCTCTGCCGCGCCGAGGGCTGGGCGGGGCGGGTGCTCATCCTCGCGCCGGACGGACAGCTCGTGCGGGAGGTGCGGCTGTGAGCTGCATCCGCTTCGAGGTTCCGGTGGAGACGGTCAACACCTCCAACCGGCGCGAGCACCACATGCAGCGCCACCGCCGCGCGAAGGGGCAGCGCGATGCGACTCACCTGCTGTGGCCAGGCTGGAGCGGGCCCGCGCTCCTGGTGGTGCGACTCACCCGTGTGTCCCCGAGGACGCTCGACACCGGGGACAACCTCCCCATCGCGATGAAGAGCATCCGCGACGAGGTGGCGCGGCAGCTCCGCCTGGACGACGCCTCGCCCCTGGTGCGCTGGGTGTACGCCCAGGCCCAGGGCGAGCCCTCGGTGCTGGTGGAGCTCTCCTGGGGGGATGATCCACTCGCCGCAGCCGTCCGCGCTCAGGACGCGCTGGCCCCGCCGCCGCCTCTGGTGCCGCCCGCGTCAGTTGGTCCCCGCGCACCCAAGGATCGGAGGCAGAAGAAGGAGAAGGCACCCAGGAAGCCGGCGCTGCGCGGACTCGCGGCCCTGGCCACGCCGGCTGGCCCGGCCAAGAGGCGCCCGTGACATGTCGGCGCGGAGAGATACGCGACGAAGTTGTTAGCAACACGAACTCATCAACACCCAGAGTGATCGCTCCGTCTCTCTAATGGGCATGTCCAATGAAGTGAGTGCCGCAGAGAGCAGAGTTTGTGCATGGCTATATCCTCTCGGTTTTACTCCGGCCATGGATAGTATGCGCAGGAGATGTCTATCCAATGGGAGGGCGCCGTGGCCACAAAGAACCCTTAGGTAATCAATCGATTTTGGCCCAATACCCTTGAGCGAAAGTAGCCGCTCTCTCGTCGATGAGCATTGAGACCAATCGCGTAGTTCTTCGAAGGTATCAACACCTTCGCGTGCGCAGAGTTCGAGCATTGCATGGAATCGCCCAGGCTTTTCCGGATGATTCCAGTTTAGAAGGGTCCTTGTCGAAATCCCCTCCAGCACGCGTTGCATTGCCCTCACTGTTCTGTCGTGTGGGTGTCGAACTAGAATTGACTCAATACGGGGGCGAACAACGATTCTGTAATTCAGTCCAGATTGGAGTGCCACGTCGGCCAGCGCCGCCCCGACATGATTATATGTTTCTGCTGGGGGCAGAATGGGCAGGGCCGGCGCGAGAGTGCGCAAGCACTCTGTGACAAGTCGTAATTCTTCTTGGGAGACAGCTGAATCAAGTTTCATGGATGGCCTGAAGTGCCGTTAGCCGATCGACACAATTGGGGCAGGCGCCGCAGTGTGATGCGGAGTTGGCTTGGCAAGAGTAAGTATGTGCCACAGGCGCGCTCAGTGATATTCCAAGCTGCGCAACTTCGGTTTTCGACATGTCGCGAAACGGCATCTCGATTGATACGCCGCCAACGCCGAGCGTGAGCTTGTGGACCCCATCCAGGAAGGCTCGTCCCGCGTCGATCTCTGCTGCATGATTGCTGTTGATGAATGCTGAATATAGATGCCTTAGGCCGAGGGTTGCTGCCCTGGCGCATCCTGAAACCAAGAAGAACAAATTTCTGTATGGGAGTATTAACTCATCAGCGGACACCTCCCTCTCCCAGAGATTGGTTTCTGATATGAGTAGCGACTTGGATGAAGAGAAGACGTCTCCTAGGTGCAAAACTTCGATGCGGTCTCTAATGGTCGGGGGGAGTACGGTTTTTGCTGTTTGTAATTCGATTTTCGCGCAGTGTTGCCCGTAGTCTATGAAGATCGGGTAGACGTCAAAGCCTTTAGATGAAAGCCAGTAGGCCAAGACCGTTGAGTCCAATCCCCCAGAGGCCAGGAGCGCGACAGGTGCCTGGTGAGGAGGGTTCAATGTTTACTCCCCATAAGCTCGAACACAGCGCCGACAACCGAGTTTAGGTCTCTACATACGCGTGTTGCGGATTTCCTGGCAAACAGATTCCCGACTCGTCCAGTGGCATCGTATAGGATGGTCGGCCGATGTGTGCCACAGAATATGCCAAGCTCAACAAATGTCCCCGGGTCGTCGGTCAAGGGGATGGCTATTAGGATTGAGCATTTTTTGATTAGTTCTAGGTCTGCGTTGTATATCCGGTCGGCTTCCGGATCTGGGGTGCTGGGCGTGCAGAGTCCATTCTCTTTGATCGGTCTTTGTGGCGAAAACCCATGGTACTTGAGGGCCTTTTCCAGGGCGTCGATTGATTTTGTTTCAATATCTGGAAAATCTGGTGCGGCAATGTAGATTTGTATGTCGGCTCGAGTTTCCCAGGGGAGAATTGTGCCGGAAAGGCTGTGGATGGATTCGTCGACAGTCATTGCTCCTTTGATTTCGCTGACGAAATCGGCATGGATCATTGTGCTTGCGTATAGCGAAGCGTAGTAAGACGCTCGCGCTAGACTTCTTGCCCGGTCCTCCGTTTCGGATGCGAGAATCCATGCGCAGTCGAAGCAGTCGCCAACGCCTACTGAGTGGGCGGTTTGACCGAGATAGGCTGGGGCTGCAATTTCTTTGTCGTCGCCTATGTATGCTCTGGAGCCTCCCCTGTTCTCTTTCAGGATGAGGTCGCTTGTGATTTGTGAGGGCAGCAGTTCGCGGAGGCGCCGGGGGCTTCCCGATGCATTAACGATGAAGAGTGGTGCCGATGTAGAGCAGAAGATGGTGGAAATGACACCCTCTGTGCGATTGGTGATGTCCTCTATGTTTTGAGAGTACTGGACGTCGACGTGAACTCGAATGTTTTGGGTGATGGCGAGCGAAATTACATCTCCGTATGGGTATTTCCCGGGAAAGAGCAGGATGTCGGTTGGTTGGAAGTTGTTGATTAGAGTGTCTAGTGTGTCTCTCTTCCAGGTTAGTTTATGTTGCTCGCGCAGAACTGAGTCGTAACCTTGATCGCCCGCCTCTGTTGATTCTTTTATGAGGATGACTGATGGGTTTCCGGTAATTTCTCCGATCTGTGCCGATTGGTCTGCATTTAGTTCGGATAGAAAAGCGCTTGCTGAAGGCTCCAGGTATGCTGGGGCTGTGTATGCGACAGAGTATCGGGCGGACATCGCATTCAGGGCGCGTGCTGCATGGAATACCCCTCCAAGTCGGACGAGTTTCTTGTCGAGATGATAGTCGACAAAGGCATCTCCGATGATGAGTAGGCGTTTTTCTTTGCTAAGTGGGCTCAAGTTTCACCTTGACGGTTGGGATGATCCCGGCGTGTGTGTGGGTTGTCTCTCCTTCGTAGTTCCTTCCAGTGCCTTGGCATGCAAGCAAGTAATTGAGTCTGGTTGGAAGGGCTCCTAGTGATAGTCCGCTCGCTGTTTCGATAATCAGTAGACGCCCGTTTGTTGTTCCTTTGGCGAGGTGAATAGGTGTTCCTGGAGGGGGTAGATTTTTGTTCGACTGAAAAAATGATGATTGCGCCACGTCTTCTAGATCCGTTTCGACTGGACGATCACACCGCGGTGTCTTGTCCCCGCCGGTGTAATCTCCAAATCTTCCCGAGCCGGTGCTGCCCATTTGTCCCTCAATTCTCGACTTATCCGGATTGTCGCAGTGTGGCGGTTTGTTCTGTTTGTTAGGGCAGTGAGCTGCTAGGTGCAAGCCGAACAGGTGAGCAGGTATGCTTAGGGGACTGCGTCGAGCAGACACGCTCTGCGGCCGCGACTGACGATGGGCAGGGATGAACCGCTTGCCGCGTTTTGCGTCACGGGCCTGGGTTTTACATCCTTCAACAAGCGTCAGGGCAGAGGCGACGGAACAGCATGACGCAGCATCCGCGGATGAGGAGTCCGAAGTGGACGTCGTCCCTGCGCTCATCGCGGACCCGAAGCCGGCGCAGCTGGTTCTTCTTGGGCAACGTTCGATCTACGGCCCAGCGGTAGCGTCCCAGTGTCGGGGGGGGAGCAACGGACCGCATTGGGGTTGGCCAAACGGATCGCAACTCCTAATCGGACAGGATTGACCGCTTGCGGCCGGTTGTCCTTCGCTCGCGCGCTGAAGGAAGAGCAAGGGTGCAGAATCATTCAGGTTTCGGCGTGGCCGACCCTTGACTCTCCCGAGCGCGTGGGCTGGTCGGAGTGATCGGAACTGCGAGCAGAGGAGAGGACCCACGGGCGATCCGCGCTGTGCGGCGAAGCGGAGTGGACACCTCCGTACCGAGCGACGGCGAAGCAGTACCTGAACGCCTGCGTCGTAGCGGGTGACCACGATGAGGCGCGCCTGGTGGTTGCCAGTTCCATGCTCGTTCACTGAGGTACCCGTGACATCCTGCGCCAGTCGTCGCGAACGCGAGGACCTGCCCTGCCCAGTGCCGCAGTGCCCGGCCGGCGCAGCCCTCCCGCGCGGCTACCACCAGGGCGCGGATGGCAGGCGCTGGGCCCTCGTCCTCGTCCCGGGTTAGCCCGGTGTGGGAGCCAATTGGACCTGTGGTATGGAGGGTAAGCTCGTGGTGGTCCATCAGCGGCGAGCCGTGACCAATGTCTGACCGTTGGTGTGGTAGCCTTCTTCGCGCCTTGCTGACACTAACCGACGCTACTGGTTGGGCTGCTTGCTGAACGTCTGGGTCGGCACTGCTATCACAACAGTGTTTGGCGAAAGGGAGGATTGAGTTGGGAAACGCACTTACAAAGCCGTGTCAGCGATGCGGCGAGGTAAAGCGACTTTCGGAATACTACGAAAATAGAACCAAGCCCGATCATCGCAATGGGATCTGCAAGTTGTGCCAAGCGAAGGTTGATGAGGAAAGCCGCAAGCGCAAGAAGCCCAACAGCACCTAAGCATAGACAGTCGATGCTCCCGATTCACGAACGGCGGGTAGGGTTCGGAGCCGAGAGTTCGGCCCCACCAGCTTGCCGAGCGGACAAGAGTCGAGGTTTCTGACTGAGGTGGAGTTCGCATGCGTCGGAGGTCGCTCGTCGGTCGTCCCTCCGGCGCGTTCCGTGCAGACGGGCCTGGAATGAGGCACGGTGAGAGGGGAT
The DNA here is from genome assembly GCF_003668965.1 of Corallococcus sp. AB030. Classification (NCBI taxonomy): domain Bacteria; kingdom Pseudomonadati; phylum Myxococcota; class Myxococcia; order Myxococcales; family Myxococcaceae; genus Corallococcus; species Corallococcus sp. AB030. The sequence continues at coordinate 27,851 of NZ_RAWQ01000101.1, read as the reverse complement.
GGCCTGCTGCTGCAAATCGGTGCTGCCGGAGGACGACGGAGCGGATCCGAGCGAGCTCGGTCCGGACCGGCCGGAGGGGCTGGTGCCCGCACAGCTCCTGCGCCAGCAGCGGGCGAAGGCGCTGGAACTGCTCCGCCAAGGGGTGCACCACCGCGCCGTCCTGGAGCGCTTCCCCGCGCTCACCTACGCGGGGCCGAAGAGGATCTCGGCCTGTTCCGGGATGCAGTCGCCGCAGCTAGGTCCATGAGAACCATCGCCGGATCCTGTCCACGTCACAGGTGACGCTAAGGCATGGCGACCAACGACGGCGTGGCAACGCTCAAGCCCTGGGAGACCGTGGACTTCCCCCACTTCGTGGGAGTGCGGCACCGCAGCGGCGCATGGAGTACCGTCATCCTGAAGCCCTCTGGCCAGGAAATCGACGTGGCGAGCCTGGGCGGGCGGCGTGTCGTCCTCCACGGAAACGGCATCGAGTTCCTGCCGCCGCTGCCGCCCGGGGATGGGCAGACGCTGACCTTGCCTGGCACTCCACCGGAGGACGCGTGAGGACCGTCTTGCTGGCGCTCCTCGTCGTCGGGTGCGGGGACAACCATCCGTCGTATTCCACGGTCGTCGATGTCTGGCACGACGATGAGCGCGGCGTCACGTGCTTGGTGGTGGTGGAGCAGCGATCCTGCGTCTCCGTGACCTGCCTGCCAGACGCAGTGCTCGCTGCGAAGCTCGCGCGCGATGACCTATGTCGCCGATGAGTGAGCCCCGCTGCCGTGCGGCTGCGCCTGTTCCATCCCCGGCGTCCACGTTCTGGATAGCGCGGGGCTGGAGATCGAGCGCGCGTCACCGCAGCCTCCCCTGCCGCTGGCGCCCTCCGCCGCCTCAGCGTGTGGACGGTGAACTGGTGGCGGAGGAGGATCGACACTGCTTCATACTTCGTTGCGACCCGCACCCCGGCATGGTGGTTCTGAGCGCCTTGCCCGCAGAGACGCACTAATGCTGCCCTGGGGGCTCCTCACGGGCCAGGAGGCGGAGACGGAGTTTGGGAACGGCTCGTCACTCGCGTGCCCACCCATCCCATCGCACCTGCAATCATCAACCCAAAGGTGACCGCCGATTGCTGGTCGATGATCTGCTTGTGGATAGCGAAGACACCGCCAGCAACGAGACCGAGGAGCGCGATGGTCCACGTGAGCATCAGCCAGCCGACCATCCGGTCGCGGGCCCTGTAGAACTCCCAAGAGCGTTGCTGATTGTCCATTGCACGCGCGTGAGCGTTCTTCTCCTGCAGTGTGTTGAGTTCGGGCTGGGCCGCCATGAACTTTGCCCGCGCCTCGAACGCTGTTGCTGCGAGCGGCATGACAGCCTGTGCGATCGTGGTCACGAGTTGCATCACATCAGCGATGCTGATCTCGTTGCTGGTGGACTTCTGTTCCTGGGGTGCAGCCGCAGGGACAGGCGCGATGGCAGTAGAGGCCGGAGACTGAGCCTCCGGTTGAGCATCCTTGCTGGGGTCCATGGTCTTTCGCAGCGGCGGGTGAAGTGTGGCGCGCGCTGCACCTACCATCGCCTCTAGTGGCCGCAGGTGACAAGACGGGATGAGCGCCCCAGCTCTGCTCATGGTGCGCCTCATCCGGGGATGAGCGGTTTCAATCCGGTCAGGCGCGACCCCCACTTTGGAGTGATGGAGGCGACGGTCGCCCCCGAAGTAAAAATGGCGTCGTCGTTTGGGCCAAGTACGCCTCGTTCACGAGGCAGGGGGATAGAAATGAGCCGACTGGTTGGAATCATGGTGGCTGCGGTGTTGACGCAGGGCTGCTTCACTCCCGAGATGGAGGACTCCTACAAGGAGGACCCGGTGGGAGCTGCGTCCCGCGACGACTTGAGCGGGGATTCAGCCAGAAGCGGGGTTGGCGGGTGCTGCAAGTACTGCGGGTCGGACAGCAAGCCGTGCGGGGACTCGTGCATCTCGCTCGATAAGACCTGTCACAAGGGACCTGGCTGCGCGTGCTGAGTTCCTCAGGGTGACGGGCGTGCGCATCTCGTGCACGCCCGTTGTGCGTGAGGCACAGTAGGGGCGTTCATGTCCTCCTGCCGCGCTCCAACCCGGTGCTGTGAAGACGGGTGCACCCGCGATGCCGCGCCCCGGCACCGGCGCTGTCATGGGCACCTCATGCGGCAACGGCGCGGGCAGTCCATGTCAGAGCCGCTGCGCGAGCCCTACGCCACGCCTTGGGAGCGGCTGACGGCTGCGGCGCTGGCCTACGCGGAGGCGGACGACGGGGACGAGGAGGACTTCTCCCGCGCCCAGGACCGGCTCCGGAAGGCGGCCCAGGCTTACGCGCAGAAAGAGCCGCCTCCGGCAGCCCAGGTAGAGACTGCCCCCCGAGCCTCCCGGAAGCGGCCGGAGCCGGAGGGGCAGCTTGCGCTGTGGGACGAGGTGCCCGAGCGCCAGGGCTGAGCGCGTCAGTGGAGCGGACCGGTCCCCTTGGGCCGCGGGCCGAGGTAGTCGCAGTCCGAGCAGTACCAGTCCTGCTTCCCCGGGACGCGGGACGCGTAGGTGTGCGGGCAGGTCCTGAGCCGCTCGGCGCGCTGGCGCAATTCCTCCAGGCCAGAGCACCAGTGGCGCATGTCTGCGGGTCGGTGGGTGCTGCAGGCAGGGCAGTAGAGCAGATGCATGTCTTCTCCGTGATGTGCCGGGGGAAAGTCCCCGGTGCCCATGAAGAAGGGGCGGCCTCCCGTGCCAGCGCCGGACGTTGTCCACGCGACACCGGAGACTCGGCGGCGTGGGAAGCACGCCTCCTCGCAAGCCCAGCACGCGCCGCAGCCGGAAGACCCCGGCGGATGAGTCGCGCGATCAGGCTCTGACGGCGAAGCAGGAGCGCTTCGTCCAGGAGTACCTCCTCGACCTCAACGCCACCCGGGCCGCCCGGGCTGCCGGCTACTCGGAGCGCACCGCCGAGTCGCAGGGCAGCCGCATGTTGAGGAATGTCAAGGTGTTGGAGTCCGTGGCGGCGGCCCAGAAGGCCCGGGCCGAGCGCGTCGAGGTGAAGGCGGACGACGTCCTGCGCGAACTGCTCCTCATCGCCCGGACGGACATCGGCGATGCCTTCAGCCCCACCGGGGCCCTCCTGCCGCTGAAGGAGATGCCGGCCCACCTGCGCCGGGCCATCTCCTCCATCGAGGTGGAGCAGCTCACCGTGGAGGGCGAGGCCATCGGCACCGTCGCGAAGGTGAAGCTCTGGGACAAGCCGAAGTCCCTGGAGCTGCTGGGCAAGCACCTGCGCCTCTTCGTCGACAAGGTGGAAACCACCGTCCAGTTCAGCCACGAGGACGCGCTGGGGGAGCTGGAATGAGCGCCCGCGCCCGTCGCCGTGCGGCCGAGCCGCCCCACCAAGGGGCGCGCCGCAAGCCTCTCTCCCCGCGCGAGAAGCGGATCCGCCAGCGGCTGAAGGACGACTTCCCGCACTACGCCTCGCGGTGCCTGCGCATCCGCCCGAAGGAGGTGACGGGCGGTGAGCTGCCGGCGCTGAAGCTCAACCGCGCGCAGCTGTACATCCACGAGCGGCTGGAGGCGCAGCTGAGGCGCCGGGGCTTCGTGCGCGCCATCGTCCTGAAGGGGCGCCAGCAGGGCTGCAGCACGTACGTGGAGGCGCGCTTCTACTGGAAGGTGAGCCACCTGAAGGGCGTGCGCGCCTACATCCTCACGCACGAGGACGCGGCGACGGTGAACCTCTTCGACATGGCGAAGCGGTACCACGACCATGTCCCGGCCCTGGTGAAGCCGTCGACGAGCGCCTCCAACGCGAAGGAGCTCCTCTTCGACAAGTTGTCCTCCGGCTACAAGGTGGGCACCGCGGGCGCGAAGGGGACGGGCCGCTCCTCCACCATCCAGTACTTCCACGGCAGCGAGGTGGCCTTCTGGCCCAACGCCGCGACGCACATGCGCGGCGTCATGGAGGGCGTGCCGACGGCGCCGGGCACCGAAGTCATCCTGGAGAGCACCAGCGACGGGCCCCAGGGCCTCTTCCACCACCTGTGCATGGCGGCGCAGAAGGGGGAGAACGACTTCGAGCTCATCTTCGTCCCGTGGTTCTGGCAGGAGGAGTACCGGCGCGAGGTGCCGCCGGGCTTCGAGCGCACCAGCGAGGAGGAGCGGTACGCCACCCTCTGCCGCGAGGCGCACGGCTTCGAGCTGGCCGACGCGCAGCTCGCCTGGCGCCGGGCGAAGATTTCCGTCTACGAGAAGGGCATCCACGACTTCCGCCGCGAGTACCCGGCGACGGTGGAGGAGGCTTTCAAGGCCGCGGCGGTGGGCGCGCTGTGGACGCAGGAGTTGCTGGACAACAGCCGTGCCGAGCTCCCGAAGGACGCCGAGGGCAAGCCGTTGCCCATGGTGCGCGTGGTGGTGGCGGTGGATCCGGCCGGCGGCGATGGGCCCGACAACGACGAGGTGGGCATCGTCTGCGCCGGCAAGGCCAGCAACGGCCACGCCTACGTGTGGCTGGATGCTTCGGGGAAGTACTCAGCGGAGGGGTGGGCGGCGAAGGCGCTGGCCCTCTACGAGAAGGAGCGCGCGGACGCCGTCGTGGGCGAGAAGAACTACGGCGGCGACATGGTGGAGACGAACGTCCGCACCAAGGCGCGCGAGACGAAGAAGCACGTCACCGTGAAGGTGGTGACGGCCACGCGCGGCAAGGCGAAGCGCGCGGCACCGGTGGCCGCCCTTTACGAGCGCGGGATGGCACACCACGTGGTGCGCCTCGCTGCCCTGGAGGACGAGCAGACGACGTGGGTGCCGGGCGAGTCGGACTGGAGCCCCAACCGCATGGACGCGGTGGTGTGGGCGCTGACGGAGCTGATGCTCGGCGAGGGCACGGCCACCTTCCAGGTGGGGAGCTACCGGTGATGGCCTGCCCGCTGCCGATGGAGCCCGCGCCGGCCCTCTACGTCTCTGATGGCTACCGCGTACGCTTGGCGCCCGGCGTCCTGGCGAAGGCCCTGCGCTTGGCGCGGGTGCGCGCCCCGCTGGAGACGGGCGGCCTGCTGCTTGGTGCCGTGGTGGACGGCGAGGCCCACGTGCTCGCCGTCACCAGCCCCGGGCGGCGTGCCGTGCGCGGGCGCGTGGGCTTCGAGGCGGACCGCGTCCGCGACAACCGCCTCCTGGGCCGGGTGCACCCGCGCCTGCGCTACCTGGGCGACTGGCACACCCACCCGGGCGGGCCCGCCAGGCTGTCGCGCACCGACGAGGCCTCTGTCCGCGAGTGCCTCGGCCCGGACAGGCCGGAGGTGCTGCACCTGCTGCTGTCCGGGCCGTCCGCCATGCAGGGCCACGTGGTGGCGAGTGTCTTCACCGCCGTGCGCGGCGAGGCGGCAATCCGCCGCATGGAGCCCGCGGAATGAGCGCCGCCGACGTCAGCACCCCCAGCAGCGCCTACCGGGCCATGCAGCCAGCCTGGGCCCTCGTGCTGGCCCTCCTTGGCGGCACCGGCACCATGCGCGCCGCCGGACGCACCTACCTGCCGCAGTACCACGCGGAGGAGGAGGCGGCGTACAGGGAGCGCCTCCAGCGCGCCGTCCTCCTCAACGTCTTCGGCAAGACAGCGCGCAACCTTGCCGCGAAGCCATTCGCCAAGCCGGTGCGCCTGGGCGAGTCCGCGCCCGAGCCGCTGCGCGTCCTGGTGGACGACGTGGACAGGCAGGGCAGCGACATCACTGCCTGGGCCCGCGGCGTCTTCCGGGATGGCCTGTCCAAGGGCCTCGCCCACATCCTCGTGGACTTCCCAGTGGTGGATCCGGAGGCGGTGCGGACGCTGGAAGACGAGCAGCGCGCGGGCCTCCGCCCGTACTTCGTGCACGTCTCCGCCGAGTCCCTCATCGCCGCGTATGCGGAAACGGTGGGCGGGGTGGAGGTGCTCACCCACGTGCGCATCCGTGAGAGCGAGACGCGCCGGGACGGCTTCGAAGAGGTGCTGGTGGAGCGGGTGCGCGTCCTCGAGCGCGACTCCTGGGCCGTCTACGAGCGCAGCGGCACCAGCGAGTGGAAGGAGGCGGCGAGCGGCCCCAACACTCTGGGCTTCATCCCCCTCGTCACCTGGTACGCCGGGGAACGCACCGCCCTGTGCGCCGCGAAGCCGCCGCTGATGGACCTGGCGGACAAGAACGTGGAGCACTGGCAGTCTGCCAGCGACCAGCGGAACGTCCTCACCGTGGCGCGCTTCCCCATGCTGGCCGCCTCCGGGCTGGAGCAGGACCGCGGGGAAGGGGAGTCGCGAGGCTCTGGGAAGGTGACGGTGGGGCCCCACGCGCTCCTCACCACCAGCAGCCCGCAGGGGAAGTTCTACTACGTGGAGCACACCGGCGCGGCCATCACGGCCGGCCGACAGGACCTGGAGGACCTGAAGGACGAGATGGCCATGCTGGGCGTGGAGCTCCTCGTCCGGAAGTCGGGCTCCACCACGGCCACCGAGAAGTCCATCAACACCGCCCAGGCTCACTCCGAGCTGCAGGCCATGGCGGAGTCCTTCAGCGACGCGCTGGAGCTGGCCTTCTACTTCGCGGCCCGGTGGCTGGGGCTGGAGGTGGAGGACGCGAAGCTGAAGGTGGAGGTGCACACCGACTTCGGCATCTCCGAGGCCGACGCGCAGGGCCTGGACGTCCTCTTCAAGGCGCGCGCGGCCCGGGAGATTTCCCGCGAGGCCTTCCTCGCCGAACTCAAGCGCCGCGGCGTCCTCATGGCCGACTTCGACGTGGAGGCGGACGGGGAGCGCCTGGCGAGCGAGGGGCCGGCGCTGGGCAGCCTGCGCACGGCGTCGACAGCTGGCGGCCAGGTGCCACCGGCCCAGCCCGGGCCCGCCGACGGGAGGACTGCATGACGCCCGCCATGTGCGCCCGTCTCTGGCGCTTCGCCCACAACGTCATCGCGCATCCGCTCATGGAAGTGCTCCCCGAGGCATGGGGGGATGCGCTGCACGACTGGACGGCCCGGCGGGCCTTCATCGAGCTGGACGCCGATGCGCGCCAGGGCGGTGTCCGGTGAGCACCGTCCGCCCCACCGCCAACGAGGAGCTGCTGGAGCGCTCCGTCGCGCACGCCGTCCAGTTGGAGCGCTACAAGGCTGGTGTCGCCCGGCGCGTGGTGGGCCTCCTCAATGACACGGAGGAGCGCCTCACGGAGCAGCTCGCCGCGCGCCTCCAAGCCATTGAGGACGCGGGCGGGTACGACGCCGGCCGCGAGACGACGGAGCGCATCGCCGGGCTGCTGTCCGAGGTGCGCACCCTCCGGGCCGGAGCCTACGCCGCCATCTCCAGCACGCTGCAGGAGGAGGCCGCCTCCTTCGCGGCGTACGAGGCCCGGTGGCAGGCGGCCCTGCTGGAGGAGACGCTCATCGTGGACGTCTCCATCGCCGCGCCCACGGCGGAGGTGCTGGAGGCGGCCGTCTTCTCCCGGCCCTTCAACGGCGCCGTCCTTGAGTCCTGGGTGAAGGGGATTGCGGAGGCGGACCTGGTGCGCATCGACCGCGCCGTCCAGGCGGGCGTGGTGGAGGGGCGCACGACGTCGCAGATCGTCCGGGACATCATGGGCACTCGCTCCGCGTCCTACTCGGACGGCGTCCTGGAGGTGACCCGGCGGGGCGCGGACGCGATGGTGCGTACCTCCCTCAACCACGTGGCCACCCAGGCCCGGGAGGAGGTGTACCGGGCCAACGCCGACCTCGTGACGGCTGTGCGTCTGGTTGCGACCTTGGACGGGCGCACCACGCTGCTGTGCATGTCGCTGGATGGGAAGGAGTTCCCCGTGCGGGAAGGGAAGCGGCCTCCTTTCCACCCCCGGTGCCGGACAACGACCATCCCCGTCATCGACGGCGTGCGCCTCGTGGGCGACCGGCCCACTGTCCGAGACACCCGGGACAGGCGGAACCGGGAAATCGACTTCCGGGCCGAGGCGAAGGCCGGCGAGGCCTGGAAGGACATGACGGAGAAGGAGCGCGGCGCGGCGGTGAAGCGCATCCGCGAGCGCTGGGCCAAGGAGAACATCGGCTCCGCGCCCAAGGGCCTGTCCTACGAGGACTGGCTGCGCCGTCAGCCCACCAGCTTCCAGGACGAGGTGCTGGGGCCCGCGCGCGGCCGCCTCTTCCGGGACGGAGGACTCCGCCTCGGCAGCTTCACCGACGCCAGCGGCAAGACGCTCACCTTGGACGAGCTGCGCGCCACCGAGGCCGCCGCTTTCAAGAAGGCACAGCTGTAGCCGGCCCTCCGGGCCGAGAAAGGCAGACACGTGGAATTCGAGTGGCAGCAGGAGTTGGACGCACTGGACATCGTCCCGGAGAAGTTCCGCGGGCTGTACGCGAAGGGGGAAGGGGAGGGCGCGAAGCACCTCCTCGACGCGGACGTGGTGAAGCGCATGGACACCACCAGCCTCAGCACCGCGCTGAAGAAGGAGCGCGACGCGGTGAAGGAGCTGAAGACCCAGGTGGCCGGCTACCAGAAGCTGGGGAAGACGCCCGAGGACGCGGAGAAGCAGGTGGGCGAGTTGCGCGCGCAGTTGGCCGAGGCGCAGAAGGGGAAGGAGGGCGCGGCCGCGTGGGAGAAGCAGCGCGCGGAGCTGGAGGCCGGGCACTCCAAGACGCTCACCGAGAAGGACTCCACCATCGAGCGCATGCGCACCACGTACCACCAGCGCGTGGCCAACGCGGAGGCGCTGGCCGCCATCGCCGACGCGAAGGGGAGCACGTCGCTGCTGTTGCCTTACGTCGAGCGTTATGTGAAAGTGATTGAGGAAGACGGTGACTTCTTGGCTCGAATTGTCGACGCGAAGGGTGAGCCTCGCGTCAACAAGTCGGGCGGCTACGTGACGACGCGGGAGTTCGTCGCGGAGCTCAAGAAGAATCCGGACTTCGCCCGGGCCTTCGAAAGCTCGGGTTCCTCCGGCAGCGGGACGCCGCCGGGGGGCAAAGCGGGCGGGACGCCCGGTGGTGAGAAGCTCACCTCTACGCAGCGCATCGCGAAGGGGTTGGCCGAGTTGAAGTAACCGTTTCAGGTTCGCGGGATGCGGCCTGAAACACACCGGGCGGGATGCCCGGACGCAGTCACTCTCCTCCCAAACCAGACGCGTCCATAGGGCTTTCCCCGGCCCTCGCCGTAGCGCGTCCGCCCACCCGTCTTCTTTTCCCTCTCACGCGAGGAAGAAAGCCTTTCCATGCCTTCCGTCATCCTTTCCGAGGCCGCCAAGCTGTCGCAGAACGACCTCGTCTCCGGCATCATCGAGAACATCGTCACGGTGGACCGCTTCTTCGAAGTGCTCCCCTTCGAGCCCGTCGAGGGCCCCGCGGCCGTCTACAGCCGGGAGAACGTCCTCGGTGACGTGCAGATGCTCGGCGTCGGCAACGCCATCACCGCGAAGGCGGCCACCACCTTCACCCAGGTGACGAGCCCGCTGAAGCGCATCGTCGGCGACGCCGAGGTGGACAACTTCATCGAGGCCACGCACTCGGACACGACGGACCAGCTCGCCGTGCAGGTGGCCGGCAAGGCGAAGGCGGTGGGCCGGAAGTACTCCAGCCTCCTCATCAACGGGACGGGCGCCAACGACGAGTTCATCGGCCTCCTGGGCCTCGCCAGCGCCGGCCAGACGCTGACGGCGGGCGCCAACGGCGCGCCTGTCTCCTTCGACCTGCTGGACGAACTGCTGGACGCGGTGAAGGCGAAGGACGGCCAGGTGGACTTCATGATGATGCACGCGCGCACCATCCGCTCGCTGAAGGCGCTGCTGCGCGCCCAGCCCGGCGCCGGCATCATCGAGACGCTGACGCTGCCGAGCGGTGAGGAAGTGCTGAAGTACGAGAATGTCCCCATCTTCCGCAACGACTGGCTTCCCACCAACCAGACGCAGGGCAGCAGCACGACGTCCACCAGCATCCTCGCCGGCTGCCTGGATGACGGCAGCCGCCGGGTGGGCATCGCCGGCCTGCACGCCAAGAAGGCCATGGGCATCCAGGTGGTGAAGATTGGCGAGTCCGAGACGAAGGACGAGTCCATCACTCGCGTGAAGTTCTACTGCGGCCTCGCCTGCTACAGCGACCTCGCGCTCGCCGTGGCGAAGGGCGTCACCAACTAGCAGCGGTGGGCACGGGCCGGACGAGGCGCCGCATGCGTCCTCCTGGCCCAGCGTGCCCGGCGCAGCACCTCTCAACCTCTCGGCCGGCGTGCGCTGGCCGCATTCCCTAGGAGTACTCCGTGGCTGCTCGTGTCGTGGAAGTGGAGCTGGTGGGCCCGAGGGCGGGGACGTCGTGTGTCCTCGCGGGCTTCGAATTCGTGGGCGGCGTGGCGCGGGTGCCCGCGGACGCGCAGTCGGCGCTGGACATCCTGGCGACGTACCACTCGGCGTACCCGCGCGAGTCGCGGGACTTCGAGGCCGCCCAGGCGAAGTGGGAGGAGCGCCAGTGGAAGGGCGACTCCGCGGGCGAGGCGTCCAGCACGAAGGAGGTGGCTCGCGCCCGGGAGGCGGTGGAGGACCTCAAGGCGGAGCTGGAAGCGTCGCGCCGCGAGCGTGAGGAACTCGCAGCCCGGCTGGCGCGCGCGGAGGGGGCGAAGTCCGGCAGCACGCCGGCCCCCGAGGCGTCCGCCGCGCCCGCCACCGAGTCCCAGGAGAAGCCGCCCAAGCCCGGCAAGGCGGCGAAGTAGTCCGCGCCCTCACCCGCGGAGGACACCCCCATGGCCCTCGACACCACCCCCGGCGGCCCGCTCGCCGACTCCTACTGCAACGTCGCGGAGGCGGATGCCTACCACGCGGCGCGCGGCCACAATGACGCCTGGGCCGCCGCCGACACCGAGGCGAAGGAGCGGCACCTGAAGTGGGCGACGTCTGTCCTGGACGCCCGCTGCGAGTGGCTGGGCGCGCGCGCTGACGCGGAGCAGGCCCTGGCCTGGCCGCGCCGGGGCGTCGTGCTGGACGGGTGTCCGCTGGCGGCTGACGCTGTCCCCCGGCGGGTGAAGTCCGCGGTGGCGGAGTTCGCCTTCCGGCTGCTGGGCGAGGACTGGACGGCCGGCCTCGGGCCCGTGGTGGACGAGGGCGTGCAGGTGGGCCCCCTGAAGACGTCGAAGGAGACGCACCGGCCCATCCCCTCCCAGGTGTTGGCGCTGCTGGGGCCCCTCGTCCAGGGCAGCGCCAGCGGCATCCGTGTCCACACCACGGTGCGCGGATGAGCGCCCAGGCCGACAGGTTGGCGAAGAAGGCGCTGGAGCTGGTGAAGCGCTTCGGCCAGCAGGCCACCCTCACGCGGCCCGGGCCGGGCACCTACGACGTGGCCACGTCGAAGGTGGTGGCCTCCACGGCGACGTACCCCGTCCAGGTGCTGGTGCAGGCGGACAGCGGCCAGGACAGGGAAGGGGACAGCCTCGCCGACGGCGGCACCACCCGCGCGGACCGGCGGAAGGTGCTCGTCGCGGCCGGCGGGCTGCCGGTGGTGCCGGCGCCGGGCGACACCGTGGGCCCCCTGGAGGGGCGCACCTGGCGCGTGCTGCGGACCGACCCGCCGACGCAGCTGGGCGGCACCCCCATCCTCTTCAACCTCCGGGTGTCCGCATGACGAAGGTGGACAGGCGCATCCGCAAGGGGGCCCGCTTCTCCAAGCAGGTGCAGGCCTTCGTGAAGGCCACCGAGGCGCGCGCCAATGAGGTGGTGCGCAAGACGGCGCTGGGCATCCTGGCCAACGTCGTCACCGCCTCCCCGGTGGACACCGGCCGCTTCCGGGGCAACTGGCAGGTGGGGCTGGGCGACAGGCCCGCCGGCACCGTGGACGCGGAGGACAAGGACGGCAGCGCCGCCGTCTCCCGCGAGGGCGCGAAGCTGGAGGGGGTGGAGCTGGGCGACACCGTCTTCATCACCAATAACCTGCCGTACGCTCGTCGGCTGGAGTTCGGCTGGAGTCGGCAGGCCCCGAAGGGGATGGTGCGCACCACCCTCGCTCAGGTGAATGAAATCCTCGAGGAGGCGGCGAAGTGAGCACCGTCCTCCTGGACATCCCCCGGGCGCTGGAGGCGCACGCCGCGGTGGTGCTGGCCCCCGTGGTGGGGGCGGACAACATCGCCTACCCCAACGTCGTCTACGCCCCGAAGGAGGGCACGCCCTGGGCGCGGGTGGACCACCTGCCCGCGCGCACGGCCGCCGCCGGGCTGGGCCAGGACGCGCAGACGCGCCACCCTGGCGTCTTCCAGGTGTCCCTCTTCTTCCCCCTCGGCGAGGGCGCCGGGCCCGCCAACACCGCAGCCCAGGCCGTGTGCGACGGCTTCGCGCGCGGCACCTCGCTGCAGGCGGGCGCCACCGTCGTCCGCATCCAGTCCGCTTCCGCCGGGCCAGGCCTCCGTGAGGAGCCCTGGTGGATGCGTCCCGTTTCCGTCTTCTGGCTCGTCCACGCGTAGCACCGTCGCCTCGCGCGACAGGAGAAACCCATGCCTTCCGCTTCCGGCCAGCGCACCGCGCTTCGCTTCACCTCCGAGGCCAGCTTCGGCGTCGCGGCCAGCACCGCCTACAAGGCCCTGCGCTTCACCAGCACCGGCCTCAACCTCTCGAAGGCCAACTACCAGTCCAACGAGATTCGGGCGGACCGGCACCTTTCCGACTTGCGTCACGGCATGGTGAGCGTCGGCGGGGACATCGGCTTCGAGCTCTCCCTGGGAACCTTCGATGACTTGCTGGAGGCCGCCCTCAGCGGCACCTGGGCCACGGCCACCACCGGCAGCGCCTCCCTCGCGGCGGACGCGGCCACGGGCACCCTGGTGCGCACCGCCGGCAGCTTCCTCACGGATGGCTTCCTGCCCGGGGACAAGGTGCTGGTGTCCGGCTTCGCGGAAGGCGGCAACAACGGCCGCGCCCGCGTCGAGGCCGTCACCGCCCTGGCCCTCACCGTGGACCTGGAGTTGGAGGACGACGTGGCCGCCGCCGGCCGCACCGTGGCGATGGTGGGCCGCCGGCTGAAGTCCGGCACAGTGCTGAAGACGTTCAGCTTCGAGCGCGCCTTCACGGACATCAACCAGTACGCCCTCTACCGCGGCTGCGCGGTGGACAGCCTGAAGCTCTCCATCAAGCCGGAGGAGATCATCACCGGCACCTTCACCCTGCTGGGCAAGGACATGCAGATGGCCACGGCGTCGCACGCGGCCACCGTCATGCCCCCGGGCACCAACAGCCCCTTCGACGCCTTCACCGGCAGCCTGCGCGAGGGCGGGCAGCTGGTGGCCAACGTCACGTCCCTGGACCTGGACATCACCAACGGACGCTCCACGAAGGGCGTCATCGGCCAGCGCTCCGCCACGGAGATTCACGAGGGAGGCTTCGGCGTGTCCGGCACCCTCAGCGCGTACTTCATGGGACAGGAGCTGCTGGCGAAGTTTTTGGACGAGGCCGAGTCCTCGCTGGAGGTGGTGCTGCAGGACGTCAACGGGACGGACTTCCACACCCTCCGGATTCCCCGCCTCAAGTACACGGGCAGCGAGCTCGACAATCCGAAGGAGGGCCCCGTCCAGGTGTCCATGCCCTTCACGGCGCTGCTCGACCCGGTGTCCGGCGCCTCCATCCTCTACCAGCGCAGCAACGCGTAGCAGCCCGCGTCCGCGCCCCTTCCACCCCTCACCACCAGGAGTCCCGCATGAGCACTGCCTCCGCCCCCTCCGGCTTTGACCTCTCCAGCCTCATCCGCCACGACACCCTCACCGTGGACATCCTCCACCCCGTCACCGGCAAGCCCACTGGTATGCAGGTGGAGGTGGCCAGTGCGGACTCGCCGCGCTACCGCGACGCCACGCGGGCCCTCATCGACAAGGCCACCGCCACGGCGCCGCGCGCCGGCCGCCGTGCCCGGCAGGAGACGCCCCGGGACATGGAGGCCGACGCGCTGGAACTGCTGGTGGCCTGCACCGTCTCCTGGACGGGCGTCCTGGAGGGCGTGGCGCAGGTGCCCCTCACGCCCGACAACGCCCGGCGCCTCTTCACCGCCCACCCGTGGCTGCGCCGCCAGGTGGACGAGGCAGTGGGGGACCGCGCGAGTTTTTTCGAGGAGAAGCCGAGCGACTCCTCGACTTCGCCCGCCACGAATTCCGCCTGAGCCGCACCGACGCGGAGGGCGTCTCCGTCCGTGCCCACCTGGAGCAGGTGGAGCGCGCCACCGGGAAGCCTCCGCCGGAGTTGCTGGAGGCGCCCCCGTTGCCTGAATCCCTCGCCCACGTGTGGGGGTGGTTCGCGGAGTTGTCCAACGCCCGCGGCGCCGGCGCCTTCACCATCAACCCCATCTCCTTCCCGGACATGGAGGCCTGGGGGCGCCTCTCCGGCAACCGGCCCACGCCCTTCGAGGTGCAGCTGCTCCGCCGGCTGGACGAAGTCTTCCTGGTCGAAATCTCGAAGAAGCAGTGACGGTGCTCAATGTCGTGCGCAATCAATTGCACTTGTCTACGAGTTCCTTCCACTCACGATAATCGTCGCTTCGGCATAGGACGAAAATGCATTCTTTGCTGATGTATGAACAGCAGGAGTGTGTCCCTTTCGTGGGACAGTAGGCCTGCTTCGCATCCTTGTACAACGCGGGCGCCTTGGGGGCCCAAGGTGGGACAGGAGGTGTGGGTTTGTCATCGGCCTCATCCACGAAGGCAGCGGCCATGCCCCGTAGTTCTGCAACGGGCTTGGTCATGGTGAGGCCTGTGTCCCGGTCCCGAAGTCCGATTTGGGTGAAGCCCTCGCGCTCAAGCTCCTCTTTTCCTGCATCCAACCCCTGTAATCGCTTCCGCATGTCCTCGCGGATCTGCTCCGCCGGCGTCGCTCCGTAGTTGCGAACCAACAACCAAGTGGAATGCCGTTCGCCAGTCGCCTCCCAGTATTCTTCGCCGTTGCCTTCCTTCTCGTTCATCTTCTGGATGTATGTGATTCGCGCCTGCTCCATCTCCTTCTCTCGCCGGTCGCAGGCAGAGAGGATCAGCAGACTCAAGAGGACGAGGTGTGCGCGCATGGTCAGAAGCCGACCACAAGCCGCCGATCATCGCCACTGGCTACATCCACCAGGGGTCTACGTGACCCTTCCTTTCCCAACCTCCCTTGCAGCAACCGAGGACCATCATGTCTGGCGGTTTTGACCTTGCTGAGCTGAGCCTCCGCATCGACACCTCCGAAGCGAAGGAGGCCGTCACGTCCCTGGGGGGGCTGGAGGAGGCCGCCGAGAAGACGGAGCGGAAGACAACTGGGCTGGAGAACGCCACCGAGGCCCTCACCAAGGCCTTCGCCCGCGCGACGCGGGGCCTGGGCAACACGTCGAAGGCGCTGGCCGACATCCGGGCAGCCTCCTCGCACCTCTCGGTGCTGGAGCAGTCCGCCGCGAAGATTCAGACGGCCTTCACCGCGACGGCGACCGCGACGGGGGCGCTGGAGGCTCAGCTCATGTCCCTGGGGGGCGCGGCCGGGAAGCTCCAGGCGACGCTTGCGGACACCTCCGCTCTGTCGCGCTTCCTGACGCACGTGGAGTCCCTCAACAAGCGCTTCGACGAGATGGGGAAGCAGAAGGAGGGGGTGGCGGACGCCCTCCGCAAGGCGAAGGAGGAGGCCGCGAAGGCCGAGCCCCCAGTGAGCAAGTTTGCGGACGGGATGAAGCGGCTGGTGGGCCAGTTCGTCGGTGTCGCCGCGGCAGGGGCTGCCATCAAGGGGGCCACCGAGGAGGCGTTGCGCTTCTCGACGGCCATGGCCCAGGTGTCCACCGTGCTGGAGGAGGATCAGCTTGGGATGATGGACTCCCTTACCGCGAAGGTGAAGGAGTTGGGGAACCAGTTCGGCAGGACGCCCACGGACCAGGCCGGAGCCCTCTACGAAATCCTCAGCGCGGGCGCGAGCGACGCAGCGAAGGCCACGGAGCTTCTCACCGTGTCCAACAAGCTGGCCATCGGCGGCGTGACGGACGTGAGGACGGCGGCGGACGGCCTGACAGGCGTCATGGCTAGCTACGGGAGCCAGCTGCGCAACGTCACCCAGGCAGCGGACATGATGTTCGTGAGCGCCGCGGATGGGAAGACGAGCATCGAGGAGTTGGCGCGCTTCATCGGCCGCGTGGCGCCGGTGGCTTCCCAGACGGGCGTCAGTCTCGCGGAGTTGCTCGCGGCCACGGGCGCCCTCACGAAGAACAACATCCAGACGTCCACGGCCATGGAGGGCCTGCGCGCCATCATCGCCGCCACCGCGAAGCCGTCCCACGAAGCAGCGAAGCTCGCGGACGCGCTGGGCCTGGAGTTCTCTGTCACCGCACTGAAGGCCAAGGGGCTCGCCGGGTTCCTCCAGGACGTGAACGAGAAGACGCGTGGCAGCACCGAGGAGATGGCCATGCTCTTCGGAGGCGTGGAGGCGCTGCTGCCGGTGATGACTCTCACCGGCACCGCCTCCGCGGACTTCGCGGCCTCCCTGAAGCACATGCAGGACTCCGCCGGACGTACGGAAGCCGCCTTCAACAAGATGGCGAGCACGCCCCAATTCGCCCTGGACCAGCTCCGCGCGCGCTTCTCGGAGCTCCAGGGCGAGGTGGGCGGCGACATCCTCTCCGCGACGGAGCCGGGTGTCCGGGCGCTGACGGAGAACTTCGAGACGGCCACCTACGCGGTGAAGCTCTTCGGAGAGTCGCTGGTGGTGGTGGCGGCCATGCGCGGGGCCGCATGGGCCCAGGAGTGGGTGAAGGGGCTGGTGGCGAAGTCCACCGCGCTCACCCAGGCGCGCGAGTCCGCCGCGAGCGCCGCGCTCGCCGAGGCGAAGTACGCCCGGGCCGCTGACGAGAGCCGCATCGCCGCGCTCCGCTCGGCGCAGGCGATGCTGGAGAAGAAGCTCGCGGCGCTCCAGGCTTCGGCGGCCGTGGAAGGCAGCCTCATGTCGGCGACGAAGCGTGCCACGCTGGCTTCCACGGAACTGGCGCTGGCGAAGGTGAGGGAGGCGTCAGCCATCGAGGGCGCGTCCCTGGCGGCGCGCGCGGGGAAGACGGCGCTGGAGTTCATGGGTGGCCCCATCGGCATCATCACCGGCGCCCTCACCACGGCTGTTGCCCTCTGGCACGAGTACGGCAAAGCCGCCGAGGACGCGAAGGAGAAGACGCGGCAGTTCGCCCAGGAGAGCGGAGCCAACGCCACACGTGGCAGTCAAATCGCGGAGAACCTCATCCGCGAGACGAAGGCACTCAAGGACTACGAGCAGGCGCAGAAGGCTGCCACCATCGCTCGCACGGAGATGGCGTCATTGGGGGGCAGGTATCAGGACGCCCTGAAAAACGTCGGCAACTCGGCTGAGGATATCGTCAGGGTCTACGAGAGCCTCTCCCAAGAGGACTTGGTGGCGGCCCTGGCTGAAATTGACCGACTCGAAAAGGAGATCAATGACCCCATCAAGGGTGTGAAGCGACAGATTGTGATCAGGCACGTCATGGAGGAAGGAAAGGGAGTGAATGCAGGGCGCGATGTGCCGTTTTCAAAGATTCGCGCGGACCCGACCTACACCAAAGACATCGAGGAGCGCCTCCTTCCCTTGGAAAAGGATCTTGCCATCCAGCAGCAGCGCGCGGCTGACATCGAGAAGAGCCTCCAGCGGGTGCGGACAGCACGAGCGGAAGACGCGAAAGTGAGCGCGGCCGCTGCGAAGGAGAGCACCGCCAACACGAAGGCCTCGCTCAAGGAGGCCGAGCAGGAAGAGAAGGCCCGCGAGAAGCTGCTCAAGCGCCAGGAGCAGTGGCTGATGAACCTGGAGGAGGAGGCGCGCACCCTCGGCAAGACGAAGGACGAGGCGAAGGAGCTCTCCGACGAGTACCGCTCGCTGAAGGACCCGAAGATGATCGCGCGAGCGGACGCGGCCATCGCCCAGCTGGAAGCCCTCCGAAAGCAGAAGGAGGAGACGGAGCGGGTGAAGAAGGCAGAGGAGGAGCGGACGCGCGTGCTCCAGAGCCTCAACCGCGAGCTGGGCAACCAGGACACCGAAAAGTACAGCCAGGCCCAGAAGGTCCTCCGCGAGGAACTCGAGGCCGGGCGCCTCAAGGCCGCAGAGTTCGAAGCCGCGATGAAGAAGGCCCGGGCGATGTGGACGCCGGAGGGCAAGGCCGAGGCAGCGCTGAAGACGGAGATGGACCAGCTCGCCAAGCAGATCAACCCCACGGCGGAGCTGCAGAAGCGCCTGGAGATGGTGAAGCAGCTCTTCGCCGACGGGCGCATCACCGCGGAGCAGTACCGGCAGGAGGTGGAGCGACTCCAGGACCAGCTCCACGGCGGCTTCTCCTACACGAAGGAGATCGTCGGCACGGCCACCCAGCACATGGCCGACGCCTTCGCGAACTTCGTCACCACGGGCCGGCTGGAGTTCTCCGCCCTGGTGGACGGCATCCTGAAGGACCTGGCGCGGCTCGCGGCGCAGAAGGCCTTCATGGCCCTCGTCAACCTGGGCATGGACGCCCTCAGCGGCGTGGGCTCGTCCAGCGGGGGGGCGCCCACGTTGGTCGGCGGCGCGGACATGAGCAGCACCTACGGCTTCATGCTGGGCGGCGCGCACGCGGCTGGTGGGCCCGTCCGTGCGGCCCAGGCGCACCTGGTGGGCGAACTCGGGCCGGAGCTCTTCATCCCCTCCAGCTCCGGCCGCATCGTCCCCAACGAGGCGCTTGGGGGAGGGGACGTCCACCAGTCCATCTCCATCACCATCAGTTCGGACGGCTCCTCCCAGGTGAGCGCGTCAGGGGAGGGTGGACGCGCGGAGGCGGAGCGCCTGGGCCGACGCCTCGCGGATGCTGTGCGCAAGGTGATGCGCGAGGAGATGGCCCCGGGCGGGATGACGTACACGTTCGTTCGGGGGAGGTAGGAGAAGAGGGGAGGGGCGTACCTCCGTCCCTGGTCGAGACACCGACCAGGGGTATGGGGAGAACGGACAGTCCGTCAAATTTTTAGATCAATTCGTTACGTGGTTGGCATGCACAACCACATCACGAAGCGCGTCAAGACGTCGTCCATCCTCCGCACCACCGCGTGGCTCTCTCTCCTCTACGCGGTTATCCACCTGTTGTTGCTCTTGCCTGCGGTGCTCGGCCTGCTCGCGCCGTTCTTCTAGAGGTAGCGCCGCCGCCCGCCCGGCAGGATTCTCAGGGCGGGCAGTGTGCGTCTCCGAGGCGCGGTCACAGATCCACCAGTAGATCTGCCAGGGCCTCGTGGGCGCCGGCCTTACGGTGCGGCGCGGCCAGATCCAGCCGCGTGTCCAGATCCTCCGGCGTGCGCGCGCAGGACTCCGCGAGCAGGCGCCGGGCCGCGTCCGTGCGATTCGCGAGCACGGCGGCGGTGGCGGCCTTGCGCGTGAGGGCCACGCGCTCTGCCTCGCGCGGGGCATCCACGTCCGCGGGCGGCAGCGACAGCACCGCCTCGAAGCCCTCCAGCGCGGCGCGAGCATCCGTGAGAAGCCGAGGTTTGCTCCGGCGGACGCGCGCGAGCGCGAACGTCGCGTCGCGCTCCAGCGCTTCGGCGAGGAAGGCCTCCTCGCGGCTGGTGCCCACGGTCAGCAGCAGCACGCGGAAGAGCATCTCACGCCCGCCCGTGCATCCGGCACCCGCGTGGCCCGCCGCGCGTACAGCCGCGCCACCTTCAGCTTCTCGCCGCGCTCCAGTTCCAACTTGGCTAGCGCCTGCGGCTCGTAGTCCTCCATGGAGAGGGCCCCTATCCGCGTGGCGAGATGGCGCCAAAGGGGATGCACACACAGACCTGTGCGGAGCAGTGAGACTCAAACCCACGGGTCGCTGGCGACCATGTCTTTCCTACATATGTTGATGTAGGCAGCAAGGCATGATTGAGTATGCTCAACTTCGCCAGTTAACACTGAAATGTTCGCAGCAGGGGAGCTGCGGCCTTTTTCAATTGGTGGGGAGCAATGGCGCAGACAAGCCTTGTTTTGGAACTTCAGTCGTTGGCTCAATCGAACGCAACGGACTTGTCCGAGTTGTTGCGACGCTCAAAAGTCGTTGCGGTAAAGTTAAAGCTTGATGATTTTAAGAGGTGGGTTGACTGCGAAGCCAATGGATACCAGCCAGGAGTCAGTGTTCCGAAGTATCGGAACATCTCGACGCAGCTCATGGCAAGAAATCCTTATAATGGCTTGATACCGATACACTTCCTTAAGGATGGTGCGGCAAGTCGCCACTTCTCGTCAGTGCCCAACCGACAGCCAGTCGGTCAGATTGTTCATCTCCTATCGGGTACTGAAAGCGATCGGCTTACCATTGAGCTCTCTCCAAAGGAGATGGATGCTCTCCTTAGGAGCGATGAACGATATGAAATGATGCCGCCAATTAGGGTGGTGAATCGCAGTAGCTTGGCAGGAATTTTGGATGCCGTGCGAAATGAGATTTTGCACTGGTCGCTTGATTTGGAGTCACGTGGTGTTCTTGGTGAGGGAATGACGTTCACGCGGGAAGAAAGAAAGGCTGCCGAAACAATGACAATTAACAATTATGGTTCGCTTATTCAGGGTGATAACGCCAGTATGGCTACGGCAGACAGTTCGCCAGGTGCGACTGTTACGACTGCAACTGGGGGAGCGCAGGTCGAACAGCGGCTGAAGACATTTATTTCGACATCCCAGCAGCATAGCGAGGAACTGGGCAATGCACTCAAGGCGCTCGCAGAAGCGATCGGTAAGAGTCGCGATATGCCTGAAGCCAACAAGGCGGAAGCGAAGGAGCAGCTTGCTTTTGTCGCCGAGCAGTGTGCTCTGCCGGAGGAACGTCGCCTTTCAAAGAGCATCATCAAGCCGATGCTTTTGGGACTCCGCGAGACCCTCTCTCTCGGCGCTGATGTTCTACAGGTGTGGAGCGTTTACGGAACAGTAATTGGTACAATGCTCGGTATTGTCCTGTCGTAGGCGGGTTGAGACGGGCCGGTGCCTCTCCGGGGGCCGCCGTCCACGCCCCATCCGAAGATGGCCAGCATGCGCAAGCTGATTCTCGGCAGGGGGCGGTAGGCCGTGGAGCGTTTTCCCTTCACCCCAGACTACGGCGCCCAGGCGGACTCGGTGCCCCGGGTTCGCAAGGCACAGTTCGGCGAGGGCTACACCCAGCGCTCCGGGGACGGCATCAACCCCGTCCTGCGTCGCTGGGCCCTCCAGTTCTCCAACCTCACGAAGGTGGACGCGGACGGCCTGGAGTCCTTCTTGCGCGCTCGCGCGGGCGTCGAGTCCTTCGAGTTCGTCACCCCGGACACGGCCTGGGCCGTCGCCGCGCAGCCGTTCGGGGTAGGGGACGGGGCCCGGACGCAGTGGCTGCTCCAGCGACGGCTTTCCCTGGAGGTGCCGGAGCTGCTGGTGCCCGCCACGGGCTGGACGGCGCCGCCCATAGTCTACGTCGCGGGCGTCGCCCAGGTGGCGGGTACCGCTTACGTGCTCTCCGCCACGGGGCTGGTCACCTTCGCCGCAGCGCCGGCCGCCGGTGCTGCGCTCACCTTCATCGGGGCGGGCGAGCTGGTGGCGCACGTCGTGTGCGAGGAGTGGCACCGGACCGCGAAGGGCTTCAACGCCTACGACTTCAGCGCGACGTTTCAGGAGGAGGCAGGGTGAGCATCGCCAGCGACATCCAGAGGATGGACGCGGGGGCCCTCGTGGAGCTCTTCGTCCTGGACGCCACCAACCTGCCTGGCGGGGGCGTCAGCCACTTCCACGCGGGTACCAACGGCCTTCGCGGGCCCGTCGTCTGGCAGGGCATGGCCTACGAGCCCTGGGCCATCCAGGTGAAGGGCTTCGACAAGTCGGGCATGGGCCGGCTGCCCCGGCCCACGCTGACGCTCGCCAACGTCGCCGGCACCATCGGCGCCATGGCGCGGGACCTGAACGATCTGCTGGGCGCGCGCGTTCTCCGGAAGCGCACCTTCGCCCGCTACTTGGACGCGGTGAACTTTCCCGGGGGCGTCAACCCCACCGCCTCGCCGCTGGACGCCTTCCCGGACGACGAGTTCGTGGTGGACCAGAAGACGGTGGAGAACAAGCACGTCATCGAGTTCAGCCTGGCCGCGAAGTGCGACCTGGACGGCGTGCGCATCCCCCTGCGCATCATCACGCAGATGTGCCCCTGGGAGTACCGCGGTGAGGGATGCGGCTACGCAGGGCCCCCGGTAGCGAAGCTGGACGACACGGCCACGTCCAGCGCCACCGAGGACCGCTGCGGGAAGCGACTCGCGAGTTGCAAGCTGCGCTTCGGGGAGAAGAGCGTCCTTGCGTACGGAGGGTTCCCGGCAGTGGGGCTTATTCGCTAGTAGATTTGTTCTGAGTGTTTTGGATTGGTGCGGACGGCAGGTCTGCTTGGTCGAGTTCGGAGGGTAGTATTCTCCGGCTCATTGCATCTTCAAGGGCTTCGATCTCCGCATCGATCTTGTTTGGAATGTCTAGTCGCTTGGTGATTTCGTGTGAGCCGATGTGTTCGGCGATGCGATATTCGATGTCTGTGATGGCGTTCTGGATCTTGTTTACGACGCCCATTGCCTGTTTGTAGAGGCCGTGGCTGAGGAGCATTCTGTTTATTACGATCTTGTTTCTTGCGTCGTCGCAGGCTTTGGTGGCGTCGGAAATGCGCTTGCGTCTAAGGATTTCGTGAATTCGTTTGGCGCCTTCATTTAGGTTTTCTGGAAATAGTCGGACGATCTCTCTTGCTTCAAGCTGCGGTGTCTTTGCGTCTTTGAGTAATCGGCGGATGTCGGAACGACTGTAGCCTTCGTATGTTTGTTCGGAGATGATCCCGGATAGGCCGAGATATCTTCCCTGGGCTATGCGAGTTAGCCTCGCGACATCCAGAAGTTCTGTGTGGATGCTGTTCGTGGCTAGCTGGGCTCGGATGATTTGCTTGTTGAGTTCGTGCCGGAGTTGTTCGTTTTGTGTTGCGAGCTGCGCCTTGGCGTGCTCGACGGCGGTGTTGGACTCTCGCTGGAGGTTTGATTTGAGGGTTTCTATGTAGCTTGCTGATTTAATGTTCAGTTCGGCCTTGTAGTGTTCAAGATTCTTGTCGAAATGGCCTTGGAGAAAGCGTTCGATTGCGCGCTGCGTTCCATTGGAGAAAATGGATACAAACGTTGTTCCTCCGCCTAGTGCAATGAGGAGTGCGTAAAGTGTGTCCACGTGATCGCCGGGTCTATGTGCGCGAGTTGGTTTGGGAGCCTTACGGGGTGAGTTGGGCCCGTCAAGTTCCGTAACGGGTAGCGCGTGGATGTTGTCCACGCCCACCGCGACCATGTCGGCATGGTCGACCCTTGCCGGCTGACGCTGGCCGATGACGTCCTGGGCGCCGCGCTCGCCCACGCCCAGGCAGACTACCCCCGCGAGTCCTGCGGCCTCGTGGTGCTGGTGGACGGCTCCCAGCGGTACCGCCCCTGCCGGAACCTCGCCGCCGGCCAGGCGCACTTCGTCCTCTCCCCGGAGGACTACGCCCAGGCGGAAGGGGAGGGCGAGGTGGTGGCGGTGGTGCACTCCCACCCCAACGCCGCGCCGGAGCCGAGCGAGGCGGATCGGGTGATGATGGAGCGCTGGGGCCTGCCCTGGCTCATCCTCAACGTGCCCGTGGGGCACTGGCGCCTCTGTTACCCGGACGGCTACCGGCCGCCGCTGGTGGGCCGCACCTTCAGTCACGGCGTCCTGGACTGCTACTCCCTCATCCAGGACTACTACCGGGAGCGCCTGGGCCTAGCGCTGCCCGACTTCGAGAGGCCGGACGACTGGTGGGCGAAGGGCGGCAACCTCTACCTGGAGGGCTTCGGCCGCGCGGGCTTCGTGGACGTGACGGGGCAGCCCCTGCGCGAGCACGACGTCCTCCTCATGCAGCTGCGCGCCCCGGTGCCCAACCACGCGGGCGTGTACCTGGGCGGGGACGTCCTCCTGCACCACGTCATGGGGCGCCTCTCCGGCCGGGAGACGTACTCCGGCTTCTGGGCGCGCATTACCCAGCGCGTCGTGAGGCACGCCTCCCGATGCTGACGACCATCGTCCTGGGCGGGCCCCTGGGGAGGCGCTTCGGCCGCGTCTGGAAGCTGGACCTCTCCGTGCCCTCGCCTGCGGAGGCCGTGCGGGCCCTCTCGGCCGTCTGTGACGGCTTCCGGCGCTACCTCGCGGAGAACAGCGAGCCCGGCTACCACGTCTTCGCGGGCAAGCGAGACGTGCGGGAGGGCGACCTGGGCATGCCCACCGGTGCGCGCGTGCTCACCGTCATGCCCGCGCTGGCCGGTGCGAAGTCTGGCTGGTTCCAGGTGGTGGCGGGTGCGGTGCTCATCGCCGCCGGCGCCGTCCTCACCGTCTACGGGTATGGCGCGGGCGTGCCCCTCATCACCGCGGGCATCTCCCTGGTGGTGGGCGGCGTCTCGCAGCTCCTCTTTGCCCCGCCCACCGCCACCGGGCCGGACGAGGCCGACGCCAACAAGCCCAGCTACGTCTTCAACGGCCCCGTCAACACGCTCGCCCAGGGCCACCCGGTGCCCATCTGCTACGGGGAGATGGAGGTGGGCAGCTGCGTCGTCTCCGCCGGAATCGTCACCGAGTGGTCCGACGGCGGCTTCGGGGGCAGCGGTGGCAGCGGGCAGACGGGGCCAGGCGGAACCCCAGCGGGCGGCGGCACGTGCCCCGCGCCGTGGGTGCCGATTCTCCTGGCGGACGGGCGCGAGGTGCCCGCAGGCGAAGTCCAGGTGGGCATGCTGGTGCGCACCCAGGACGAGGAGACGCTGGAGTGGGGCGACTTCCCCGTTACCGCCGCGGAGTCCGCCGAGGGCGTGCGGTGGCTGCTGGAGCTGGAGGACGGCAGGCGCCTGGAGGCCACCGGCAACCACCGCGTGCGGACGGAAGACGCCTGGGTGGAGCTGCGCCACCTCGCGGCCGGCGCGCGGCTGGTGGGCGCGCGGCCGGGCGTGGTGCGCCAGGTGACGCGCGGCGAGCGCGGGCCGGTGGTGCGCCTCACCGTGGCGGGCGCGCACACCTACGTCTCCGACGGCCTCCTCAGCCACAACGTGAAGAAGGCGGACCCGACGGTGGTGGACTGACATGGGCGGAAGCAGCGGAGGAAAAGGAGAGGGCGGCGCTCAGCGCACCCCCGTCGAGTCTCCCAACACGTTGAAGTCCAGCTCCAAGGCGCGCGTGTTGGACTTGCTGTGCGAGGGGGAGATTCAGGGCCTCGTGGACGGGCTGAAGTCCGTCTACCTGGACGGCGTCGCCATCCAGAATCCCGATGGCACCTTCAACTTCACGGGCGTCACCGTGTACGACGTGAAGGGCACGCAGTCGCAGGAGTACATCCCCGGCGTCCCCTCCGGCGAGGCTGAGTACTCCGTGGGCGTGGAGGTGAAGCACGCCGCGCCGGTGGTGCGCACAGTCTCTGACCCGGAGGTGGACGCCGTGCGCGTCACCCTCCAGGTACCCCAGCTCACCTACCAGGACCCCACGACGGGCGACTTGAAGCCCACCCGCGTCCTCGTCTCCATCGCGGTGCAGAGCAATGGGGGCGGGTACGTGGTGCAGTCCTTCCAGGACGCAGAGCTCTTCCGGGGGAAGTGCACCAGCCCCTACGAGCGCACCTTCCGCGTGGAGCTGACGGGCTCGCCACCCTGGGACATCCGCGTCACGCGCGTCAGCGAGGATGCGGACAGCGTGACGACGCAGAACAAGGTCCTCTGGAAGTCCTACGCGACGCTGCTGGACGAGAAGCTCAGCTTTCCCAACACCGCGCTGTGCGCGCTGCAGGTGGCGGCCAGCCAGTTCTCCAGCATCCCCACGCGCAGCTACCGCATCCGCGGGCTGCGGGTGCGCGTGCCCAGCAACTACAGCCCCGTGGCCCGGACGTACGCGGGCACCTGGGACGGCACGTGGAAGGTTGCCTGGACGGACAACCCTGCCTGGTGTTTCTACGACCTCCTCACGACGAAGCGCTACGGCCTGGGCCGCTACCTCAACGAGGCCGCGGTGGACAAATGGGGCCTCTACACGGTGGCGAAGTACTGCGACGAGCTGGTGCCGGACGGGAAGGGCGGCATGGAGCCGCGCTTCCGCTGCAACCTCTACCTCCAGACGCAGGAGGACGCGTACAAGGTCATCAACAACCTCGCGTCCGTTTTCAGAGGCATGACGTACTGGGCCTCCGGCGCTGTCTTCGTCGCCCAGGACGCGCCGCGCGACGCCGAGTACCTCTTCACGCCGGCCAACGTGGTGGACGGCCTCTTCACGTACGCCTCCAGCGGGAAGCGCGCGCGGCACACCGTCGCGCTGGTGACGTGGAATGACCCGGACAACCACTTCAAGGCGGCGCAGGAGTACGTCACCGACGAGGAGGGCCTCGCCACCTACAGCTACAACCCCACCGAGGTGGTGGCGCTCGGCTGCACCTCCCGGGGCCAGGCGCAGCGCGTGGGCCGGTGGTTGCTCCTCACCGAGAGGCTGGAGACGGAGACGGTGACGTTCCGCACCGGCTTCGAGGGCGCCATGCGCAACCCCGGCGCCATCGTGAAGCTTCAGGACCCGTACCGGGCCGGACGTCGGTGGGGCGGTCGCGTGGTGGCCGCCACCCCCAGCCAGGTGGAACTCGACGCGGACGTCACCCTGGAAGCGGGGAAGACGTACGCCCTCTCCGTGGTGCTGCCGGACGGCACCGTGGAGGAGCGCCCGCTGGCCGCGCTCGCGCCGGCGCCCTACCGCGCCCTCACCGTGGCGCCGCCCTTCTCGGCCGCGCCACAGCCCCAGGCCGTCTGGGTGCTGGCCGCGTCCGACTTGACGCCCACCCTCTGGCGCATCCTCAACGTGGCCGAGGTGGAGCCGCACCTCTACGAAATCACCGCCCTGCGCCACGAGCCGGGGAAGTACGCGGAGGTGGAGTACGGGGTGAAGCTGCAGCCGCTGCCCACGTCCGTGCTGCCTTCGTCGGCGCCACCCGCAGGCCTGGCGGTGGGCGAGTCGCTGTACAAGACGACGAATGGCGGCGTGAAAGTCATGGTGACGGCCCGGTGGACGCAGGTGGCCACCGCCACCGAGTACCGGGTGCGCTGGCAGCGTGAGGGCGGCAACTGGACGTCGGAGACGCCGGTGCAGACGCACTACTGGGAGCTGCTGGACTGCCTGCCGGGCGCGTACACCGTGCAGGTGGCCGCCGTCCTCAACGGCCTCGTCACCACCTACGCCTCGGCCAGCTACACCGTCGTGGGCAAGGCCGCGCCACCCTCCGACGTGACGGGCCTCACCTGTGCCCTCAACGGCAGCACCGCGACGCTGCGCTGGGCGGAGGTGCCGGACTTGGATAGGGACACCTACGAGCTGCGCTACGGCGCCAGCTGGGAGGCCGGCACCCTCATCGGCAAGGTGCGGGCCACCACGTACGAGTGGGCCTTGCCGGCGCCGGGCATCAACCTGCCGGTGCATGTGAAGGCCATCGACACCTCGGGCAACTACAGCGCCAGTGCGGCGAGCGTCCTGGTGGTGTCCGTGCCCACGGTGCCAGCCACCCTCACGCTGGGGATTTCGTCCACGCCGCCTCCCTAAACGGGAGGGCATGCGCTCGCGCGAGCAGGAGGAGGCGGCCGGCATCTACGACCGCGAGGTGGACGGCGTCCGCTCTCCGCAGCTCATCAAGTCGCGCTACCTGGACATTCGCTGGACGCACGAGGAGCAGCTCCCCGCGCACCTCCTCGCGGGCTTCCAGGTTGTCGTGTACGAGGGCGGCGACCCTAACAACACGGACAGCTACCTGCTGGAGCCGCGAAAGTTCGGACCCTCGGAGCGGCGGTGGGTGGCGCCGCTGAAGCTGACGCTGCAGACGGAGGTGCAGTGCGCTGTCCAGGCCCTCTACACCAACGGCAGCCAGAGCAGTTGGCGCGTCCTCGGCGGTG
>NZ_RAWQ01000100.1:0-35264 GCF_003668965.1 Corallococcus sp. AB030 | reverse complement strand
TATAAGAGACAGGTCCACGCCCGCACCACCGCCGCCGCGTCCACCGTGCGCGCGCCGCCCTTGCCGCCCTCCACCTCGAACTCCAGCGTGAAGCGCACCTCCGGCACGCCCGTGCCGGACGCGCCGCCGTCCACGCGCAGGGACGGCTTGAGGCGCATGTCCGGGCTGACGATGCCCGCCGCGTCGCCGCCCAGGTCGCCCCGGAACTTCCGCAGCTTGTCCGCGAAGCGCATCATCTCCGGGCCCTGCACCGTGAGCCTTCGGCCGGGCACCAGGTTCAACTCGTCGCGCAGCTGGTGGAGCAGCTTCTGCTCCGCGGCCTCGTCGCGCAGCGGCACCGCGCCGCGCAGGTACACCATGCGCCCGTTGTCGATTCGCACCGTCGGCGGCGCGCCGTACACCAGCGTGGGCAGCACCGACAGGCCCTGCGTGAGCTGGTTCAACTCCAGGAGGATGCGCGGCTTCAGGTCGCGGTCCACCGACGGCAGGCGGCGGCTCCGCATGTCCACCGGCATGCGCCGCGCCAGCTCCGGGAGAATCTTCGCGGACAGCTCGCCCAGTTGCTCCGGCGAATACGTGCGCACGAGCGGCAGGTGCTGGAGCCACGCGCCCGTCATCGCCGTCTCGCCCAGGCGCACCAGGGACTCCGCCGTCAGCGCGACGCCGGGGCTCACCACCTCCGTGATGCGCGGATCCCTCGTGATGGTGATGACCCACTGCTGACCCTTGTCCTCCACCTTCGCGCGCGGGGGCAGCACCTCGCCGGACACCGCCACCGGCCGGCCATCCAGGAGCACGTTGCGCGCGGGCTCCAGGGCCCTCAGCAGCGCGTCCAGCTTCTCCGCCAGCAGCGGGCCCCGGGTGCGCCGCTCCAACAGGCGCTCCATCACCAGGTCCACCTGCTCCACCTGCAACGTGACGCCGGCCTGGGGCTTCGCCAGGCGCCCCGTGAGGTCCTCCAGCGGTTCCTCCGTGCCGTCCGCGTGCGCGAGGACCCGGTGCAGCTGCAGCCCTCCCTCCACTCGCGTGAAGCGGTACACCACGCGCGACCAGCGCTCGGACACCGCCTCCAGCGGCGCGTCCTGCTTCTCCGCCTTGTCCAGGGAGATGGCCGCCGCGACCACGTGCTCGCACGGGTCCACCGGGCTGGGGCAGTCGCACTCCCACGCCTCGTCGCCCGGGTAGAGGACGACGGTGAAGGCCACGGCCCGGCCCGCCACCTTCACGCGCAGCTCGATCTCCGAGGCCGTGCGCGACTGGAGCGCCACCGCGCCGTCACGCGCGAGGCTGACGCCCCTGGACCAGAGTCCCGGCTTGGCTTCTTTCCGGACGGCTTCGAGGAGCTGGGTGTTCTCGGACATGGCAGGCGGATTCCCTACGCCCCGCCACGCCCTTGCGCAACGTCGGATGCGTCCCGGCCGACGGCCAGGCTACTCGTCGTCGTAGGACGGCTCGAAGAGGTAGGTCAGCTTCACCATGAACTCGCGGCTGAACACCGGCAGGGGCGCGTGTCCGCCGTTGTAGGGCTGGGCCACCCGGAAGTCGCTGCCCAGCAGGTTGTAGACGCCCGCGCCAATCTCCAGGCCCTTCGTCCCCACGTTCTCCGCGCGCACGAAGAGGTTGAGCAGCAGCCGGGGCGACAGCGTCTGGACCTCCGACACGCCCTCCTCGTCCGGCGCCCCCACGGCGAAGCGCTGGCCCACCAGCACGGCGGTGGGGCTGACGGACAGCCACGGCAGCACCTTCGCCGTGCCCGTCAGCGTCACCTTGTGCGTGGGCAGCCCGGTGAAGGCCTTGGGCTGGCCGGGCACCAGGTAGTCCTCCACGTCGTTGCGCCCGCCCGGCCGGTAGAACGAATAGCCCGCCTGCGCGCGGCCCCAGGACCCGCGCAGCCGGTAGTCCAGCTCGATGCCCCGGCTGCCCAGGCGGCCCAGGTTGCGGTACGCCTCCGACGCCGTGACCGGGTCGTACGAATAGATGATGGGGTCCGTCACGCCCACGTCGAAGGCGTTGGCGCTGAAGCTCTGGCCCTCGCCCAGGCGCACGGTGGCCTCCAGCTCGTACACCGTGGTGCGCTCCGGCCGGACGTCGTCGCCCAGGGAGATGTTCTCGATGCCCGGCGCCCGGAAGGCGCGGCTGTAGAGCGCCTTGCCGCTCACCGGCCCGAAGGACTTGAGCAACACCAGGCGCGGCACGAACGAGCTGCCGAAGGCGCTGTGGTCCTCGAAGCGCGCGCCCGCCACCACCGTGGCGATGGGGTTGTCCGAGTACACCTCCATGAAGGCCGCCACGTTGCGGTAGGAGACCTCGTCCTCGTCGCCGTTGAAGGGCTCCTGCTGGCCGATGCCCGCCGGGCCTCGCAGCTGCCCCTGGTCGAACGCCAGGTCCACGCCGCCCGTGAGCTGGAGGAAGTCGAACGCCGCCCAGCGCGCCAGGGCCCGGCCGCGCAGGCGCCGGTAGCGCTTGTCGTAGAAGAAGTCAGACGACTCGTCCGAGTCCCGGTAGGACTCGCCCAGGGTGAGGTTCAGCCGGGGGATGATTTCAATCCGGTCCGTGGGCCGGAAGCGGTCGCTCAGCTCGGCGTGGAACGACTCGAAGTCGGTGTTCGCGGGCGTGGGCAGCACCTCGTCCACGGAGACCACCGACGTGGTGTCCTGGCGCTGGTACAGGATGCTCAGCTGGAGGTCCCGGTAGCCCACGCCGGCCTGCACCACCGTGGGGTCCATCGCCGACGCGCCGTTCATGCTCGCGGAGTCGCCGTAGAAGTCGTCGAACACGGCGTCGCTGCGCTGCCCCTGCCCCAGCGACGCGGACGCGAACGCGCTCAGGCCCGGCGCGCTTTCGAACACCTTGCGGCCGGACACCGTGAGGCTGCGGCGGCCCAGGCCGTGCGCCAGCTGCCCGTAGGTGCCCACCACCAGCGCGTCCGTGCTGCCCTGGATGCCCCGGGTGATGACGTTGATGACGGCCAGCTCCGCGTTGCCGCCGTAGATGACGGAGCCGGGGCCGCGCACGACCTCGATGCGCTCAATCAGCTCCACCGGGAACTCGTGGCCCAGCTGCATCGTGGAGTAGAGCTGCTCGTTCATCTCCTTGCCGTCGATGATGAGCAGCACCTTGCCTTCCTGGCCCCACAGGCCCCGGAAGCCCGGCCCCACCGTGCCGGACACGTCCACGCCGAAGAAGAAGCCGGGCACCTGCAACAGCACGTCCATCAGGTCGCGCGCGCCGGAGGCCCTGATTTCGTCCGCGGTGATGGCCGTCACCACGGCCGGCGAGTCATGCAGCTTCGTGATGGCGAACGACGCCACCTGGCTGTGCACCTCCGGCTCTTCGTCCAGCTGCTCCTGGGCGGAGGGCATCTCCCCGGGGTCCAGGGTGGGCTCCGGCGCCGTCTGCGCGAAGCCCGTGCCCGAGCCCAGCAACGCAAGCCATACACACACACGACGCCCGTGCCTGGTGAAACCCATACGAAACAACCTTCTCGAAGTTGGGAGACGCGAGCCTGTCCCGGGGGGAGACAGGCTTCACGTGAAACAGAGTGTAGCGACTTCAGCGGGGTCCGAAAGTTCTGGGATTACGCGCACTGCGTTGAATGCGGGCGTAGGCCTTGTTCACTTCACGCGCACGCGGGTGCTGCGGCCCGGCTCGACCTCCACGGTCATGCGCCGCTTCACCTCGCCGTTGACGCGGACCTCCACCTTCGCGGGGCCGGAAGGCAGGGCCTGCGCGGAGATGGGCGGAAAGCCATACGGCCGGCCGTTGATCCACACCTCGCCGTAGAGCCCCGGCGACGTCACCTCCAGGTCGCCCCGCTGCGCCACGGCGGCCTTCGCCACGGAGGGCTCGGGCGGCTTCGTGGGCTCCGGGTCGCGCGGGGACGCCACGGGACCACCCGCGGCCGGGGGCGAGGCCGGGGCCACGGCCGCCACCTGGGCCACGGCCGGCTTCGGCGTGGACGGCGTCAGTTCCGCGGAGAGGTCGCGGTTGAGCGAGCGCACCGAGTCCGCGTCCACCTCCACCGTCTCCTCGTACAGGCGGCGGTCGCCCTGCGCGAGCACCACGCGGTGCGCGCCCGCGGACACCGGCAGCCGCGCCGGCGTCATGTCCACCGCCCTGCCATCCACCATCACCACCAGCCCCGGCGGCGTGGACGTCACCAGCAGGAGCCCGCCCTTCGCTTCTTCCTGCGGAGCGGCCTGGGCGACCGGCTGCTCGCGGGCGCCCCGCTTCCCCAGGCGCGTGCGGGGCGGCGTGCGGCTGGGCGCCGGCTCACGCGGCGTGGGCGCGGTCCGCGTCTGCTCGCGCGAGCGCAGGTCGGTGGCGATGCCCAACAGCCGCGTCAGGTCGCTGTCCCCCTCATCCGGGCGCAGCTTGAGCGCCTCCGTGAACTGCGCGACCGCGCGCTCGTAGTCGCGGTCCTCCAGCGCGGCCAGGCCCGACGCGCGCAGCGCCCGCACGAGCCCCGCGTGCGAGTCCTCCTTGGGCGGGGCCACGGACGCCACGGTCCGAGGTGGCGCCACGACAGGCGTGGGGTCGGGAGGGCGCGTGGCGACGGGCTCGGGCTGCGCGGCCTTGCGCGAGCGGACCACCAGGTACGCCCCGGCGTTCACGGCCACGGTGCCCAGCAGGATGACGGCGACCCAGGTCTTCTGATTCTTCACGTTCAAAGTCCCACTTCCCACGACGACACGGTGCGCCCGCCCTTCACGCGATGAACAGCCAGAACACCGCGCTGCCCGCCAGCGCGACCCCCGCCGCCGCGGCCAGCCCCCAGGGGAACGCCCCGGCCGAGGCCGCGTCCGGCGACGGGATGACGCCCGTGGTGGAGCCCGTCCCGGTGCTCCGGGGCAGCATGCCCGTGGGCACCAGCGCGCTGGGCTCGCGCAGCTCCACCGCGTGCTCCAGCGGCGCGAAGGGCGACGGGCCGGAGATGCCGCTGGGTATGCGCGTGGAGCCCATGCCCGAAGCATCCGCGGACACTCCCGGCGACGAGCCCACCATGGACCCCGGCACCGCCAGCGCCGTGGACACGCGACCCGTGGCGTCCGGAGGAAAGAGCGTGGCCATCAGCGCCGCCAGCTCCCGGCCGCCGGACGTCCAGTGCTGCGCCGTGCGGTAGCGCTCCAGGTCGTCGTGCAGCTCGCGCGCCGTCTGGTAGCGCTGCGCGGGGTCCTTCGCCAGGCACTTGAGCAGGATGCGCTCCAGGTCCGGAGAGAAGCCGGGAGCCACGTGCGACGGCGGCGGCACGTCTCCCGCCGACGCGGCCATGATGGTGGCCTCCATCGAGTCGCGCTTGAACAGCCGGCGCCCGGTGGACGCTTCGTAGAGCACGATGCCCAGCGAATACAGGTCCGAGCGGTGATCCAACTCCCGGTTCGTTATCTGCTCCGGGGACATGTACGCGTACTTGCCCTTCACCACCCCGGCCACCGTGCGCTCCAGGTTCACGGAGCTCTTCACGATGCCGAAGTCCGCCAGCTTCACGATGCCGTCGCGAGACACCAGCACGTTGCCCGGCGTGATGTCCCGGTGCACCAGCTTCAGCGGCGTCCCGTCCGACAGCGTCTTCGCGTGCGCGTACGTGAGCGCGTCCGACATGGCCAGGCCCACGTCCACCGTCACCCGGGGCCCCAGCGGGATGTTCGCCGCCGCCGCGTGCCGCATGATGCGATCCAACGACTGGCCCTGGATCCACTCCATCGCCAGGTAGTACTGACCGTCGATCTTCCCGAAGTCGAACACCTGCACGATGTTCGGGTGCGTGAGCAGCGCCGCCACCTTCGCCTCGTCCGCGAACATCCGCGCGAAGGGCTCCAGGTTCGCGTACTCCGGCAGGATGCGCTTGATGACGCACGCCTTGGAGAAGCCGTCCGGCCCGTCAATCGTCGCCAGGAACAGGTGCGCCATCCCGCCCGTGGCGAGCCGCTGCACCATTCGGTACTTCCCGAAGAGGATGTCCACCCCGGGTGCGGCCGGCGAAGGCGTCACGGTATCAACCCTGTCCAAATTGTACTCCCAGGACGGAACTCGCAATTCCGGGAAGATACCTATGCCGAGACCTCCCCACAAGTTTCGCACACCGTGTCAACAGGTTTTGCGGTGAATACACTTTAACAACGTGACGGATGGGCGACGGGCGGGTGTCCCGGCATATCCTCCCGGTCCTCCGCGCATGGCGACCTCCCCCTCCGACGCCTCGTCCCCGCTGGCCGCTCCCCGTCCGCTGTCCGCCCGGGACATCCGCACCCTGGGGCTGGCGGCGCTGGGGGGCGCGCTGGAGTTCTATGACTTCATCATCTTCGTGTTCTTCACGGCGGTGATGGGGAAGCTGTTCTTCCCTCCGGAGACGGCGGACTGGCTGCGGCAGTTGCAGACGTTCGGGCTGTTCGCGGCGGGCTACCTGGCGCGGCCGTTGGGCGGCATCGTGATGGCGCACTTCGGGGACCGGACCGGGCGCAAGCGGATGTTCACGTTGAGCGTCTTCCTGATGTCGGTGCCCACGCTGTGCATGGGCCTGTTGCCCACGTTCGCCACGGCCGGGTACGCGGCGCCGCTGCTGCTGCTCACGCTGCGGCTGTTGCAGGGGGCGGCGGTGGGCGGCGAGGTGCCGGGCGCGTGGGTGTTCGTCTCCGAGCACGTGCCGGAGCGCCGCGTGGGCCTGGCGTGCGGGACGCTCACCTCCGGGCTCACGCTGGGCATCCTGTTGGGCTCGCTGGTGGCCACCGCGGTCAACACCGTCTTCACGCCGGAGCAGGTGCTGGCGTACGGCTGGCGCGTGCCCTTCGTGGTGGGCGGCGTGTTCGGCTTCTTCGCCGTGTTCCTGCGCCGCTGGCTCCAGGAGACGCCCGTCTTCGAGGAGATGCGCCAGAAGAAGGCGCTGGTGAAAGAGCTGCCGCTCAAGGCCGCGCTGAAGGGCCACGCGCCCGCCGTCGTGGTGTCCATGCTGTTCACCTGGGTGCTCACCGCGGGCATCGTGGTGGTCATCCTGATGACGCCCACGCTGATGCAGCAGTTGCACGGCATCCCGCCCGCGAAGGCGCTGGCGGCCAACAGCGTGGCCACGCTCACGCTCACGGTGGGGTGCATCTGTTACGGGCTGCTCGCGGACCGGCTGGGTCCCACCCGGGCCATGGCCATCGGCTCGGGGATGCTGCTCGTCGCCGCGCAGCTGTTCTACCGGGGCGTGGCGAGCGCGCCGGAGCACCTGGTGCCGCTCTACGCGGGCGTGGGGTTCTGCGTGGGCGTGGCCGGCGTGGTGCCCGCGGTGATGGTGCAGGCATTCCCCCCGGCGGTGCGCTTCTCCGGCCTGTCGTTCTCCTACAACGTGGCGTACGCGCTGTTCGGTGGCCTCACGCCGCTCGCCGTGACGCTGGCCCTGAAAGAGAGCCCGCTCGCGCCCGCGTACTACGTCTCCGCGGTGTGCGCGGTGGGGCTCGTGGTGTCGTTGCTGCTCTTCCGGGGTTTCACCGCCCGTGCCAGCGCACCGGACGAGCAGCCCGCGCCGTCGCGCTGACGCCCGCCTGGCGGCCGGAGGTGTTGACGTGTAGCCGACAGATGGGAGGCGCGAGTTCACGAAGCCAACCCCATCCGGGGCGCGTCGGCTATGCGAAGGGGACAGCAGAGGGGGCTTTGGACATGCCCGGTTCCCCTCCCGTGCGCACCTTGTCCCGGCGCGTGCTTCCAGAAGACGGAAGCCTCGCGCATTGACCCTCTCCGACGGAACCCGGCATGCCCAGCAAGACTCCTCTTTTCCAGAGCGGCATTCCCAGCTTCGACGTCATCCTGGGTGGGGGCATCCCCGCTCGCCAGTCCTTCATCGTCACCGGCACGCCCGGTTCGGGGAAGACGGTGCTGTGCAGCCAGGTGGCCTTCGCGGCCGCGGCGCGCGGCGTTCCCGTGGTGGTGGCCACCGTCACCTCGGAGCCCCACGACAAGCTGATGGAGGCCCTGTCCGGCTTCTCCTTCTTCAAGCCGGAGCTGCTGGGCGAGAGGTTCTTCATCATCAGCGCCTACTCGGCGCTCAAGCGGGGTGCGAAGGAGGCCCGGGAGCTGCTGCTGCAGACGGTGCGCGAGCGCGGCGCGGCGATGCTCTTCATCGACGGGCTGCGCTCCATCCGCGACCTGTGGCAGGACGAAGCGCGGCTGCGCGAGTTCCTCTATGAGCTGGGCATCGGCCTGGCCGCCAGCAACTGCATTGGCCTGTTCACCACGGAGTATCCGCTGGAGCGGCTGATGGCGCTGCCGGAGGCCACCACGGTGGACGGCATCGTGTCGCTGTCCGTCCAGACGCACGGCGCGCTCCGGGTGCGCCGGGTGGAGGTGGTGAAGCTGCGCGGCCGGCCCCACCTCACGGGTGAGCACACCATGGCCATCCACGAGGAGGGCGTGGAGTTCATCCCGCGCCTGGAGGCCACCCCGGTGGACTTCCAGGACGAACCCCCCACGCTGAAGCGCAAGGGCTTCGGGTTGCCGGAGCTGGATGGGTTGATGCACGGGGGGCTGCCGGAGCTCAGCACCACGATGCTCGCGGGCAGCATGGGCATTGGAAAGACGATCCTCGCCATGCACTTCGCCGCGGACGCCGCGCGCCATGGGGAGAAGGCGCTCTTCGTCTCCTTCTTCGACGCGCCGGCCATGCTCACGGCGCGCGCCCGGCGCGTGGGGCTGGACGTGGCCCCCCTGCTGCGCGATTCACGGCTGGTCTTCCACTACGTGCCGCCCATGGAGGTCGAGGCGGACGTGCTCGTGCGGGACATCCTGCGCAAGGTGGACGCGCTCGGCGTCCAGCGGCTGGTGCTGGACGGACTCTCGGACCTGGAGCTGGCCATCCTCGACCCCGGGCGGCGGCGCATGTTCATGGCCTCGCTCGCGATGCGGCTGCGCATGCGGGGCATCACCTCCCTGTTCACCCGGGAGGTGCCGAAGATCGTCGGCACCGAGCTGGACTTCAACGACGCGCCAGTCGCCATCCTGGGAGAGAACCTGCTGCTGCTGCGCTACGTGGAGCTGCACGGTCAGATGCACCGGATCCTGTCCGTGCTCAAGATGAGGGACAGTGAATACGTCACCGACCTGCGCGAGTTCCTCATCAAGGACACCGGCGTGAAGGTGCTCGCGCCCATGCGCTCCGCCGTGGGACTGCTGACGGGTCAGGCCCGCCCGCTGGGGACCTCCATTGGAGGGCTGGGTGAATGAGCCTGGTCCTCATCGCGGAGGATGAAGAGGCGCTCCTGGAGGTCTTCTCCGAGGTGGTGGAGGACCTGGGCCACCGCGTGATTCGCGCGCACAACGGCGAGGAGGCGCTGCTGCTGGCGCGCACGGAGACGCCGGACCTGGTGGTCAGCGACCACATGATGCCCCGGCGCACCGGCATGCAGCTCTTGCACGCCATGCGCTCCGAACCCACGCTGTCGGACGTGCCCTTCCTGCTCCTGAGCGCGGCGCGTCCCCAGGGGCGCGAGGCGGCCCAGACCTTCCTCGCGAAGCCGGTGGACCTGACCACCTTCGAGCAGGCCGTGAGCAACGCGCTCCAGTACCGCGAGGCGACCCGCACGGACGCCGCCCCGGCCGCGCGCGAGCCGGTCAGCTCGGTGAGCCTGGCCCGCGAGGAGATGCTCAACTGGGTGGCGCACGAGCTGAAGACGCCGCTCAGCTCCGCGCGGCTCAACACGCAGCTGCTCCTGCGCAAGGTGCAGAAGCGAGGCATCGACGACGAGCGCCGCTCCGCGGAGGGCGTCCTGCGCCAGTTGGATCGGATGAACGGACTGGTGACGTCCATCCTGGACGCCTCCCGGCTGGCGGACGGGAAGCTGGAGCTGAAGCTGGCACCCACGGACCTGACGCTCTTCCTCCAGGAGCTCGTCCAGGAGTGGCGCGAGCTGCAACCGGAGATGGACTTCTCCCTCCACGCCGTGGAGGCGGTGGAGCCGCTGATGCTGGACGCGGAGCGGCTGCGACAGGTGCTCAACAACCTGG
Source organism: Corallococcus sp. AB030 (assembly GCF_003668965.1). Lineage (NCBI taxonomy): Bacteria > Pseudomonadati > Myxococcota > Myxococcia > Myxococcales > Myxococcaceae > Corallococcus > Corallococcus sp. AB030. Next base: position 25,286 of record NZ_RAWQ01000100.1, on the reverse strand, counting down.
TGTCCAACGCGGTGAAGTACAGCGGCGCGTCGCGCCACATCGAGCTGGGCGTAGCGCTCAACCCGGGCCTCGTCCTCATCCACGTGCGCGACTGGGGCGTGGGCATCCCGGCAGGCGCCCTGCCCCACGTCTTCGACCGCTTCCAGCGCGCGGACGAGGACCGCGGACGCGGCCACGGCCTGGGCCTCTTCATCGCCGCGGCCCTCGCGAAGCTGCACGGCGGCTCGCTGTCCGCCCGCTCCACCCTGGGTGAAGGCTCCACCTTCACCTTGCGCCTGCCCCGGCGGAACTGAAGCAGTACTGCACGTTTCCGCTGGAACTCCATCTAAACCAACCAGATTGGAAGTCCACGAACACCCGGCGCTCTCGGTGAATTAGAAAGCGAGTGTGTCCACGCCTCCTTCGTCCCGCCTGTCCTCGCTGCGCGCGTTGAAGCACCGTGACTTCGCCTTCCTGTGGGGCGGCGCGGCGCTGTCCAACATCGGCACGTGGATGGAGGTGCTGGCGCTGGGCGTGTACGTGACGAAGGTCACGGGACGGGCGGAGTGGACGGGCGGAGTGGCGGCGCTGACGTGGCTGCCGTCCATCCTCTTGTCGCCGCTGGGAGGCGCGCTGGGGGACCGGTTCGACCGGCGCCGCGCGGTGGGGCTGGGGGCGCTGGTGCAGATGGTGCTCGCGGGGACGCTGGCGGCGCTGGCCTTCAGCGGCGGGCTGACGGTGCGCTGGGTGGCGGTCATCTCGTTCCTCAACGGCTGCGCGGTGACGCTGTTCATGCCCGCGTTCTCCGCGCTCATCGCCGTCTCGGTGCCAAAGGAGGACCTGCACAGCGCGCTGAGCCTCAACTCGGCCCAGGCCAACCTGGGGCGCATCTGCGGCCCGGCGCTGGCGGCGCTGCTCATCGCGCACACGGACATCGGATGGGTGCTGCTGCTCAACACGTTCTCCTTCGGCGCGGTGATGCTGTCGCTGCTGGGCGTGCGGGGTGCTCCGGCCGCCGCGAGGCCTGCGTCGGCCGAAGGGGTGTGGGCGGGCATCGCGCGAGGCTTCCAGGTGGCGCGCTCGGACGAGGCGCTGCTGATGGCGATGGGCGGGACGCTGGCCATCGCCGTGTGCATCGCTCCGTTCACGGCGCTGGCGCCCGTGATGGCCATCCGGGTGTTCGGCCAGGACGCGGGCGCCACGTCGATGCTGGTGACGGCGCAGGGCGCGGGGGCGTTCCTGGCGGCGCTGAGCGCGGGCACGCTGGCGGACTGGATGGGACGGGGGCGGCTTCTGGAGGTGAGCCTGCTGCTCATCGGTCCGGCGGCGGCGGCGTACTGGCTGTCCCCGTCGCTGGGCATGGCGACGGTGGCGGTGCTGGCGCTGGGGGCGCTGTACATGCTGACGCTCACGGGGCTGGCCACGCTGTGCCAGGCGCGCGTGTCCGGCGAGTTGCAGGCGCGCATCGCCAGCCTCAACTCCATGCTGCTCTTCGTCGGCTTCACGGTGGGCGTGTGGTCGCAGGGCGCGCTCGCGGACCGGCTGGGCGTCCGGCCCGTCATGGGGGGCGCGGCGTTCGGGTTCCTCCTCTTCACCGTCTTGCTGCGCACGCTGCGCTCGCGCGGCTTCGCTGCCTACGAGACCTGACAGGGCCTTCACCATGACGACCTCCTCGCCGGTTGCCCCGGGCAAGAAGCGTGTCCCGCTGCCCCTCGTCCCCAGGACGGAGGCCCTGCCGCTGTCCTTCATGCAGCAGCGCCTGTGGTTCCTGGCGCAGATGGAGGGCACGAGCGCCACGTACAACGTCTACTTCTTCGTGCGGCTGACGGGCGCGCTGGACGCGGGCGCGCTGGAGCGGGCCCTCCAGGGAGTCGTGGACCGGCACGAAGCGCTGCGCACCACCTTCGCCGCCGTGGACGGCCAGCCGGTGCAGCGCATCGCCCCCGCGCTGACGCTGACGCTCCGCCGGGAGGACCTGTCCGCGCGAGGACCGGACGGGACCGCGAGGGAGCGGGCGCTGCGCGAGCACGCGGAAGCCGAGGCGCGCACGCCGTTCGACCTGGCGCGAGGGCCGTTGGTGCGGGCCACGCTGGTGCGGCTGTCGCCGGAGGAGCACGCGCTGCTCTTCGTCACGCACCACATCGTCTGCGACGCGGTGTCGCTGGGGTGGATGGCGAACGAGCTGAGCGCGCTCTACACCGCCGCCACCCGGAACGAGCCGCCCCGGCTGCCGGAGCTGCCGGCGCAGTACGCGGACTTCGCGCACTGGCAGCGACAGACGCTCGCCGGTGACTTCCTGGAGGCCGAGCGCGCGTGGTGGAAGGAGCGGCTTTCGGGCGCGCCTCCCGCGCTGGAGCTGCCCACGGACCGGCCGCGTCCGCCGCGTCAGACGTCCCGGGGCGCGGTGTACCGCCTGCCCATGCCGCAGGCCCTGGCCACGGGCATCCGCGAGCTGAGCCGCAAGGCGGCCGTCACGCCGTACATGACGCTGCTGGCGGCGTTCCAGGTGCTGCTGTCGCGATACAGCGGCCAGGAGGACCTGGTGGTGGGCACGCCCGTGGCGGGGCGCGGGCGGCGGGAGGTGGAGCGGCTCATCGGCTTCTTCGCCAACACGCTGGCGCTGCGACTGGACGCGTCCGGCGACCCGACGTTCCTCGCGCTGCTCGGCCGCGTGCGCGAGGTGTGTCTGGGCGCGTACGCGCATCCGGACATGCCCTTCGAGCAGCTGGTGGACCTGCTCGTGCCGCAGCGCGACCCCAGCCGCTCCCCGCTGTTCCAGGCGATGTTCGTGCACGTGAACTCGCCGTGGGCCGCGCTCAAGTGGCCCGGCCTCACCGTGACGGAGCTGGACTTCGAGCCCGGTGTCGCGCGCTTCGACATCACCCTGTTCCTCTACGACGACCCCAGCGGATTGGAGGCGCGCTGGGAATACAACGCGGACCTCTTCGACGAGGCGACGGTGGCGCGCATGGCCGCGCAGTACGCGCGCCTGCTGGAGGGCGCCGTCGCGAAGCCGGAATCCCCCGTGTCCCTGCTGCCGCTCTTGACCGCGCGCGAGCGGGAACGGGCGGTGAGGGATTGGAACGACACCGGCGCGGACGTGCCGTTGCATCCCGGCGTGCACGCCCTCTTCGAGGCCAGCGTGCGCCGGAATCCGGACGCCATCGCGGTGCGCTTCGGAGACGCGAGCCTCACGTACGCGGAGCTGGACCGGCGGGCCAACCGCGTCGCCCATGCGCTGCGCCAGCGCGGCGTGACGCCGGACACGGCGGTGGGGCTGTGCGTGGACCGCTCGCTGGAGCTGCCGGTGGGCGTGCTGGGCATCCTCAAGTCGGGCGCGGCCTACTGCCCGTTGGATCCGGCCTATCCGCCGGAGCGGCTGGCGCTGATGCTGGAGACGTCGCGCGCGAAGGTGCTCGTCACGCGGCGCTCCCTGACGTCGGGGCTGCCGGAGGGCGGCGCGGAGCGGCTGTTCCTGGAGGACGGTCTCTCCACGCCGGACACCGCGCCCACGCCCGCGGGCGGACCGGACACGCTGGCCTACGTCATCTTCACGTCGGGCTCCACGGGCGTGCCCAAGGGCGTGGCGATGCCGCACCGCCCGCTCTTCAACCTCATCCAGTGGCAGGTGCGCCGCTCCACCGCGCCCCGGGGCCGCACGCTCCAGTTCTCCGCGCTGAGCTTCGACGTGTGCTTCCAGGAGATGCTGCCCACGTTCGCCGCGGGCGGGGAGCTGGTGCTCGTCTCGGAGGACATGCGGCGCGACGGCCGGGCCCTGCTCACGTTGATGCGCGACCAGGGCGTGGAGCGCATCTTCCTGCCGTTCGTCGCCTTGCAGCACCTGGCGGAGGTGGCGGACTCGGACGGCCTGCTGCCCACGTCGCTCAAGGAGATCAACACCGCGGGCGAACAGCTCCGGATGACGCCCGCGCTGCGGCGGCTGCTCCACGCGCTGGACGGGTGCGCGCTGGACAACCACTACGGCCCCACGGAGACACACGCGGCCACGGCCCACGTGCTGAAGGGCAACCCGGACGCGTGGCCTGACCTGCCGCCCATTGGCCGCACCATCACCAACGCGCGCACGTACCTGCTGGATGCCCGGTGGGAGCCGGTGCCCGTGGGCGTCGCCGGCGAGCTGTACATCGGCGGCGCGGGGCTGGCGCGCGGCTACCTGCACCGGCCGGACCTCACGGCGGAGCGCTTCCTGCCGGATCCGCTGAGCCCGCATCCGGGCGCGCGGATGTACCGCGCCGGTGACTTCGCGCGGTACCTGCCGGACGGCACGCTGGAGTTCCTGGGCCGGCGTGACGCCCAGGTGAAGATCCGCGGCTATCGCATCGAGCTGCCGGAGGTGGAGGCGGCGGTGGCGAAGCTGCCGGGCGTGAAGGACGTCGCGGTCATCGCGCGGGAGGACGCGGCACGGGGCAAGCACCTGGTGGCCTACGTGGTGACGCAGCCCGGAGCGGACGTGGACGCGGGCGGGCTCAAGGCGGTGCTCCGCGACCGGCTGCCGGAGTACATGGTGCCCGCGGCCTTCGTGTTGCTGGACGCGTTCCCCCTCACTCCCAGCGGCAAGCTGGACCGGCGCGCCCTGCCCGCTCCGGACGACGACTCGGACTCGGCCCAGGCCTTCGTGGCCCCGCGCACGCCCCTGGAGACGGAGGTCGCGGGAGTCTTCGCCGCGCTCCTGCGCCTGCCGCGCGTGGGCGCGCACGACCACTTCTTCGAACGGGGCGGCCACTCCCTCCTGGCGACCCAGGTCACCGCGCGGCTGCGCGACCGGCTCCAGGTGGAGCTGCCGGTGCGGGTCCTGTTCGAAAACCCCACCGTGGAGGAGCTGGCCGCCCACCTGGCCTCGCTGAGGCCGACGGAGGACGGGGAAGCGCCGCCGCTCGTGCCGAGCCCGCGCGACGAAGTCCCGCCGCTGTCCTCGGCCCAGGCGCGCCTGTGGTTCCTCACCCGGATGGATCCGGACGGCTTCTCGTACAACCTGCCCTGGTTCACGCGCTGGAGCGGGCCGCTGGATGACGGCGCGCTGGAGCAGTGCTTCCAGGCGCTCGTGCGGCGTCACGAGGCGCTGCGCACCACCTTCGTGGAACACCTGGGCCAGCCGGTGCAGCGCATCGCCCCGGCGCTGCACATGCCGCTGCGGCGCGAGCGCGTGTCCTCGGAGGCGGAGCTGTCACGGCGCGCGGAGGCGGAGGTGCGCCTTCCCTTCGACCTGGCCCGGGGACCGCTCGTGCGCGCGACGCTGGTGCACGTGCGGGACGGGGAGCACGCCCTGCTCGTCACCTTCCACCACATCATCTGCGACGGCTGGTCGCTGGGCGTGTTGGAGCGCGAGCTGACGGCGCTCTACCGCGAGGCCACCGGCGGCGGCGCGGCGAAGCTTCCGCCCCTGTCCCTCCAGCCCGCGGACTTCGCGCGCTGGCAGCGGCAGTCGTGGGCGAGCGCGGGGGTGGAGGCGCGGCTCGGGTGGTGGAAGGCCCGGCTCCAGGACGCACCGGCCTTCCTCGACCTGCCCACGGACCGGCCGCGCCCGGCGGTGCAGACCTTCGAGGGCGCGCACCTGTCCCAGAAGGCGTCGCCCGCGCTGTCGCGGGCCCTGGAGGCGCTGGCGCAGCAGGAGGGCGCCACCTCCTTCATGCTGCTGCTGGCGGGCTTCCACGCCCTGCTTGCCCGCTACAGCGGCCAGCATGACGTCGTCATCGGCGCACCTCTCGCAGGCCGCGAGCGCCAGGAGTTGGAGGGGCTGGTCGGCTTCTTCATCAACACGGTGCCGCTGCGTATCACCGCGCCCCAGGACGCGAGCTTCCGCGACCTGGTGGGCCGCGTCCGCGACCTCACGCTGGAGGCCTTCGCCCACCAGGACATGCCCTTCGAGCAGCTGGTGCGCTCGCTCCAGTCCGAACGCGACCCCAGCCGCGCGCCGCTGTTCCAGGTGATGTTCGTACTCCAGAACGCCGGAGGCCCCGCGGCGTGCGCCCTCCCGGATGTGTCCGTGGCGCCGATGGATGTCGAGACGGGGATGGCGAAGTTCGACCTCACCCTCTTCGCCCAGCCGTCCGCCGAGGGCCTGGACTTCGTCTGGGAGTACAACACCGCCCTCTTCGAGGAAGCGACCGTCGCGCGCATGGCGGAGCACTACACGCGCCTGCTCGCGGCCGCCGTCGCCCGGATGGAAGAACCCGTGGCACGGCTCCCGCTGCTCACCGACGAGGAGCGCCAGCGGCTGCTGTTCACCTGGAACGACACCCACGCTGACCCTCCGCGCGAGGCGTCGCTCACCTCGCTCTTCGAGGAGCAGGCCCGGGAGAGGCCCCAGGCCATCGCGGTGGAGTTCGAGGGCCGCCAGCTGACGTACGCGGAGCTGGACGCACGCGCGAATCAACTGGCGCACCACCTGCGCGCGCTCGGCGTGGACGTGGGCACGCCGGTGGGCCTGTGCACAGGTCGCTCGCTGGAGATGGTCGTGGCCACGCTGGCCATCCTCAAGGCGGGCGGCGCCTACGTCCCGTTGGATCCGGCCTATCCCACCGAGCGACTGCTCTTCATGGCCCGGGACACGCGCCTGCCGGTGCTGCTGGCCCAGCCCGGCCAGGAGGCGAAGCTCGCGGCGCTGGAGGCGCGCGTGGTGCCGCTGGAGCCGTCGTGGGACGCCTTCGCGAACGAGTCCACCCGAGCGCCGCGCATCACCGTCCCCGCGGACGCGCTGGCGTACGTCATGTACACGTCCGGCAGCACCGGCCGGCCCAAGGGCGTGTGCATCCCGCACCGGGGCGTGGTGCGGCTGGTGAAGGGGACGACGTACGCGCGCTTCGGCCCGGACGAGGTCCTCCTCCAACTGGCGCCCATCTCCTTCGACGCGTCGACGCTGGAGCTGTGGGGCGCGCTCCTGCATGGCGCGAAGCTGGTGGTCGCCCCCGCGCATCAGCCCTCGCTGGAGGAGCTGGCCGGGATGCTGGAGCAGCAGGGCATCACCACGCTGTTCATCACCACGGCCCTCTTCAACCAGATGGCGATGTTCCACCCCCAGGCGCTCGCGCGCGTGCGGCAGGTGATGACGGGCGGCGAGGCCATGTCCCCGCTGGCCGCGCGACAGGTGCGCGAGGCCGGCCGGGACGTCATCAACGCCTATGGCCCCACGGAGAACACCACCTTCTCCACTGTTCATCCGCTGGAGGGCACGGTGGACGACGGGCGCCCCGTGCCCATCGGCCGGCCCATCACCCATACGCAGGCCTATGTGCTGGACGCGCTGGGCGCGCCGGTGCCGGTGGGCGTGGCGGGCGAGCTGTACCTGGGCGGCGATGGCCTCGCGTGGGGCTACATGCAACAGCCCGCGCAGACCGCGGAGCGCTTCGTGCCGCATCCGTTCAGCACGACGCCGGGCGCGCGGCTGTACCGCACGGGAGACCGGGTGCGGTGGCGGCCAGAGGGCGTCCTCGACTTCCTGGGCCGGACCGACTCGCAGGTGAAGGTGCGCGGCTTCCGCATCGAGCCAGGAGAGATCGAGACCGCGCTCAAGGCCTCGCCGGGCGTGGAGGACGCGAGCGTCGTCGTGCGAGAGGACGCTCCCGGCGACAAGCGGCTCGTGGCCTACGTCACCGGCGCTCGCGTGGACGCGGGCGACCTGCGTGCCCACCTGGCCGCGCGGCTGCCGGCGCACATGGTGCCCTCCGCGTTCGTGAAGTTGGAGCGGATGCCGCTGACCCCGTCAGGGAAGGTGGACCGCAAGGCCCTGCCCGCGCCGGAAACGCGGACGGGCCCGGACGCCTACGTGGCGCCGCGCGAGGGTTGGGAGACGCTGGTGGCGGAGCTGTGGGCGCCGCTGCTGGGCGTGCCCCGCGTGGGAGCGCACGACCACTTCTTCGAGCTGGGCGGACACTCGCTGCTCGCCACGCGGGTGGTGTCGCGGCTGAGGGACGTGCTCCAGCGGGACGTGCCGCTGCGCCTGCTGCTGGAGTCCCCGACGGTGTCCCGGTTCGCGGAGCGGCTGGAGGCGCTCCAGAAGGGAGGCCACGGTCCGCCGGTGCCGCCCATCGTCGCGGGGTCGCGGGACAAGCCGCGGCCCTTGTCCTTCGCGCAGCAGCGCCTGTGGTTCCTCGCGCGGTTGGATCCCCACGGAAGCGCGTACAACGTGCCCTTCTTCTTCCACCTCGACGGCCCGCTGGACGTCCCAGCGCTGGAGGGCGCGCTGGATGCGCTCATCCAACGGCATGAGGCCTTGAGGACCACGTTCAGCGACGGCGAGGGCCATCCGGTCCAACACGTCGTGGAGCACCGGCCGTTCACGCTCGCCGTCGAGTCCCTGGACGGGGACGCGCTGCTGCGCTCGCGCGCGGAGGCGGAGGCGAAGAAGCCCTTCGACCTGGAGCGCGGCCCGATGGTGCGCGCCACGCTGGTGCGTACGGCGCCAGAGCGGCACGCGCTGCTGCTGGTCATGCACCACATCGTGTGTGACTTCTGGTCCATCGACATCCTGGTGCGCGAGCTGAAGGCCCTCTACACGGCACGTCACCAGGGCGAACCGCTGACCCTGCCACCCCTGTCCGTGCAGTACCCGGACTTCGCCGCGTGGCAGCGTCAGGTGATGGCGGGCGAGACGCTGGAGGCCCAGCGCGCGTGGTGGAAGCAGCACCTGGAAGGCGCTCCGCCGACGCTGGAGCTGCCCACCGACCGGCCACGGCCGACCGTGCAGACCTACCAGGGCCTCCAGCTTTCGCGCCCCCTGCCCGCCTCGATTCCCGCCGCGGTGCAGGCCCTGGCACGCGACGCGGGCGTCACGCCCTTCATGTTGCTGCTCGCGGGATTCCACGCGCTGCTCGCTCGGCACAGCGGACAGGACGACCTCGTCATCGGCACGCCCATCGCGGGGCGCGGCCAGCGCGAGGTGGAGAACCTCATCGGCTTCTTCACCAACACCCTGGCCCTGCGCGTGGATGCCACTGGCGCGGAGAGCTTCCGCGCGCTCCTGGGCCGCGTGCGCGAGGCCTGCCTGGGCGCCTATGCCCACCAGGACATGCCGTTCGAACAGCTCGTGGACGCGCTGGTCCCCACGCGGGACCTGGGCCGCTCGCCGCTGTTCCAGGTCATGTTCGTCTTCCAGAACGGGGGCGCGCCCTGGGAGCTGCCCGGCGTCCACGTCAGCGCCCTGACCTTCGAGCCCGGCATGGCGAAGTTCGACCTCACCCTCTTCGTGCGGGAAGCGCCGGAGGGCGTGTCCATCCTCTGGGAGTACAACACCGCCCTCTTCGACGAGGCCACGGTGGCGCGGTTCGCGGATCACTACACGCGGCTGCTCGAAGGCGCGCTCGCGGCGCCGGACGCGCCCCTGGGCACGCTGCCCATGCTCGCGGACGCGGAGCGGAGACAGCTGGCGGCGTGGGCGCTCCAGCCGGCGGACTATCCCGCCATGCCGGGCATCCACGCGTTCTTCGAGGCCACTGCCTCGCGGACGCCTGAAGCCATCGCGGTGCGCTTCGGAGATGAGGCGCTCACCTACGGAGAGCTGGAGCGGCGCTCGAACCAGCTCGCGCACCACCTGCGCGGCCTGGGCGTGGGGGCGGACGTCCGCGTGGGCATCCACCTGCGGCGCTCGCTGGAGTTGCCCGTGGCGGTGCTGGGCACGCTCAAGGCGGGAGGGGCCTACGTCCCCCTGGATCCGGCCTATCCGCCGGAGCGGCTCACCGCGATGCTCCAGGCCTCGGGCGCGGCGGTGCTGCTCACCACGCACGAGCTGCGCGAGGTCCTGGGGGCCAGTGCGGCGCGAGTGCTGGAGCTCGACACGCGGACGGAAGCCCTGGCCCGGGAACCCGACACGCGGCCAGAATCCCGAGGCAACGCGCAGGCGCTCGCCTACGTCATCTTCACCTCCGGCTCCACCGGCACGCCCAAGGGCATCGCGATGCACCACGCGGCGCTGGTGAACCTGCTGCACTGGCAGCTGGGGGACTCGGTGGCGCCCGGGGCGCGCACGCTCCAGTTCTCCGCGCTGAGCTTCGACGTGTCCTTTCAGGAACTGTTCGCGACCTGGGCCGCGGGCGGTGAGCTGGTGCTGCTCACCGACGAGGTCCGCCGCGATGCCAGCCAGCTGCTGGCCCTGCTGGAGGGCGCGGGCATCGAGCGGTTCTTCATGCCCTTCGTCGCGCTCCAGAACCTGGCGGAGGTGGCCGAGCGTGAGGGCACCTTCCCCACGCGCGTCCGGGAGATCATGGTCGCGGGCGAGCAGCTGCGCATGACTCCGGCGATCCGCCGCTTCATGAAGCGCACGGGCGCGGTGCTGCACAACCACTACGGCCCGTCCGAAGCCCACGCGGTGACGTCACTGTCGATGAAGGGAGATCCGGACACCTGGCCGGCGCTGCCCTCCATCGGCCGGCCCCTGATCAACGTGCCCGTGCACGTGCTGGACGCGAACCTCCAGCCGGTGCCCCGCGGCGTCACGGGCGAGCTGTATGTGGGCGGCGTGCAGGTCTGCCGCGGATACCTGAACCAGCCCGGCCTCACCGCCGACCGCTTCATCCCGGATCCGCTCGGCGCCACGCCCGGAGGCAGGCTGTACCGCACGGGCGACTGGGCACGGCATCTTCCGGACGGCACGCTGGAGTACCTGGGCCGGCGCGACGCGCAGCTCAAGGTGCGCGGCTTCCGCATCGAGCTGGGAGAGATTGAAGCAGCGCTGGCGCAGCACCCGTCGGTGCGCGACTGCGTCGTCGACGCGAGGGATGACGGAAGCGGCCAGAAGCAGCTGGTGGGCTGGGTGGTGGACGCCGGAGGGAAGTCGCTGGACGCCGGAGCACTGCGGAGCTTCCTGCGGCAGCGGCTGCCGGAATACATGGTGCCCGCGCGCTGGGTCGCGATGGAGCGGTTCCCGCTGACGCCCTCGGGCAAGGTGAACCGCAAGGCGCTGCCCGCGCCGGAGGCAGGCCGCGAGCCCACGCGAACCCTGGTGGGCCCCCGCACGCCCCTGGAGCTCCAGCTCGTGCGCATCTGGGAGGAGGTGCTGGGCGTGCACCCCATCGGCGTGCGCGACAACTTCTTCGAACTGGGCGGTCACTCCCTGCTGACGTTGCGCGTGCAGTCGGCCATCCACGCCCGCCTGGGCCGGACGCTGCCGGTGGCGGCGCTCTTCCAGAACGCCACCGTGGAGCACCTCGCGGGCCTGCTCCGGGACGCGGCGCCCTGGACACCTCGGGTCGCGCTGCAGAAGGGCAAGAAGGGCGTGCGTCCCTTCTTCTGCGTTCATGCCGTGGGCGGCAGCGTCGTGCCCTACGCGGAGCTGGCGCGGGCGCTGGGACCGGATCAGCCGTTCTACGGACTCCAGGCCCGGGGCCTGGATGGCGAGGGCCCTCCTTGCGACTCCATTCCGGAGATGGCGGCCCTGTACGTGCGCGCGGTGCGAGAGGTCCAACCGCACGGCCCCTACCTTCTGGGCGGCTGGTCCATGGGAGGCGCCGTCGCGTGGGAGATGGCCCACCAGCTGCGACGCGAGGGGGAGACGGTGGCGCTGCTCGCACTGCTCGACTCGTCCGCGAGCCTGCACTTTGGCAACCCGGACGACCTGAACGCGAAGGCTCGGCTGAGCGCGCTGTTCCTGGAGGACCTGCTGCGCGCCTCGGGCCAGCCGCTGCCGCCGAATGAAGGGCTCTCACCTGGCCGGTGGATGGACGTGCTGGAAGAGGCCAGCCAGCCGCTCTTCGCCGCGGAGCAGTCGCTGCGCCAACTGCGCCACGCGTTCGAGGTCCACCTGAACGCGGGCTGGGTCTACGAACCGCCCCCGGCCAGCGGCCCCTTCACCCTCTTCGAAGCGGAAGCCTCCCGCTGGGACCACGGCTGGGCCGCCTACGCACCCGGCGGACTGGACGTGCACACGGTGCCCGGAGACCACTACTCCTTCCTCAAGCCTCCCCATCTCCAGGTGCTGGCCGCCAGGCTGCGCGACGCGCTCGCGAAGGCCCAGGAGCCCTGACAGCGCTCACGGCTCCGAGCGCGAGGCACTTCGGACATGGAATGACCACCCGATGGGATTGATGGGCACGGAAGCTTCCGCGCCCGGTGTCTCGCGGGTCACGCGGATGAGGCGGGCGCTCGGGGCCCAGTCGCGCTCGGGGCCCCACGGCTCGAAGGTCCACCGTGGAAGGGCCAGCACCATCACGGCGACGCACAGGCCCGCGCCGAAGAGGGACCGGAACCTCGCCAGCGCCGCCACCCAGAGGACGACGCCCGCCGGGAGCGCGAACAGCATGTAGCGGTCCTCCACCACGCCCGGGTCCCGGAACGCGCCGAACGTGGGGTACTCGGCGGATCCGGAGCGCACGTACCAGGTGAGAGGGATCAACAGGAAGACGCACGCGCAGGCGGCCAGCAGCAACACGCGAGGACGCGCGGGCACCCGGCGAATGCCCAGGACGAGCACGGCGATGAACCCGCACTCCACCGCGATCCGCACCGCGAGCGGCCGGCGGAAGTAGGACAGCGTCCCTCCGTCGCCCAGCACCGGGTGCAGCACGTAGCGGACGTTGAACGTGTGCCAGAGGTGCTCGGCCATGCGGGAGAGCGGCCAGTGGGCGAAGTCCGAAGCAGGCATACCCGACTGACGGAAGAGCACCATGTTCACCCCCGCCGGCACGGTCAGCACCGCCACCGCCAACCCCTCCCAGAGCACCTCGCGCGCGGGCCGGCCGTCGCGCCACCGCATCACGCCACGCAAGAGGAAGACCGGCGCGAGCAACACGCTCTCGCCCGCGCTCGAGGCCCCCGCGAGCAACACCAGCCCGTCGGCCAATCCCAGCGGGCGGTCCAGGTCCTGGATCGCCACCAGCATGGCTCCATAGAAGAGGACGGAGTGGAGGTTGGCGAGGTTGCCCGTCACCTCCCAGGTTCCCGGCAGGAAGCAGAACGCCACGGCGGTGAGGAGCCGCACGCCGTCATGGGGCACCAACCAGCGGTAGCGCTCCCGCGCGATGAGCGCGAACACGGCCGCGTTGAGGGCCAGGGTGACGAACGCCAGCCCGAGCGCGAACGCCTCGATGGGCAGGAGCGATAGGCCCCAGGCCACCAGCCGGGGAACGACGTGCAGATAACCCGCGTAGGGCTTGAACGTGGCGCCAAGGCCGTGCGCGAGCGCATCCGACAGGAACACCGCGCCATCTTCCGCCCACAGGTGCGCCTGGAGGATCCGCGCGTGCGAGCGCAGCACCAGCACCGCGAAGCACAACCCCAGCGCCGTCGCATACGAGGCGCGCAGGCGCTCCCATCCCAGGTCGATGGGACGACGGAGCAGGTGTACCCACCGGGAGAATGAGTCAGTCATCGCTGGCGCCCCTATACCATCCGCCCCGCTCCTGGACGGCCCCCCGGTGCACGACGGGGCCGGCACGGCGCCGGTCCCGCCTCGCGCGAAGGGCTACAGCGCTTCCAGCCGGAACTGCTGGCAGTCGTTGTTGGACCAGGTCCACTGCTGGAGCAGCGTACCGTCACCGCTGCCCTGCAGGCAGCCCGTCACGTCCAGCACCTTGCCGCTGTGGCGAGCCTCCAGCCGGACATAGCCATTGCCCAGGTCCACCGGCTTGAACTGCGGGTTGCTCCCGCCGCCGTAGGACCACTGCTGGAGCCCCGCGCCGTCCGCAGTGCTCACGTCCTTCACGTCCAGCGCCTTGCCGCTGTGGCGCGACACGAAGCGGTAGTAGCCGCTGTCCGTTGCCTCCATCGACCACTGCTGGCTGGTGCCCGTGTGGCAGGCCCACTGGTGGATGATGGCGCCGTCCGCCGTGCTGGGGCCGTTGATGTCCACGCACCGGCCGGAGGCCTTGTTCACCAGCCGGTACGCCCCCGTGCCGCCGCCCGTGCCCTGCGCCACGGAGTAGACGGCGTTGAGCAGCGACGTGCTCCCGGACGTGTCCTGGGACAGCTTCGAGTACTGCAGCGTGTTCACGTCCCCCGCCCACGTCGGCAGGTAGCCCACCACGCGCGTGGACAGCGCGGCCGCCTCCACCTGCCCAACCGGCTCCCCGGCGGCAGGAGCGTCCTCCGCGCCCGAGCAGCCTCCCAACGATGCGAGAAACACGGCGCCCAGCGCCCACGTCCGGAACGGCGTCGAGGTACGAGACACAGCAGACTCCCGCAAAGGGGTTTGACGGGCTTAACCAGCAAAACACACTAAGCAGCTTTGTCCGGAAGACTCAATGACTCATCACTCAGCAGCACCGGCCGCCACCGGCGCGGTAGCGGGCCTGGAGGCGGTCGTTGAAAAACTCCGCGTAGGTCATCACCGGCCGGTCCGGATGGTGACGGCGCATGTGGGCGACGTAGGTGCGGAGGCCTCCCGCTGGGACCACGGCTGGGCCGCCTACGCGCCCGGCGGACTGGACATGCACACGGTGCCCGGAGACCACTACTCCTTCCTCAAGCCTCCGCATCTCCAGGTGCTCGCCGCCAGGCTGCGCGACGCGCTCGCGAAGGCACAGGAGCCCTGAGCGCGATCACGGCCCGGGGCGCGAGGCGCCTCGGATCCGCATCGCCCATCCCTTGGGATTGATGCGCACGCTCGCCTCCGCCCCTGGCGTCTCGCGGACCTCTCGGATGCGTCGGGCGGTCTGGGCCCAGTCGCGCTCGGGCCCCCACGGTTCGAAGGTCCAGCGTGGATGGGCCAGCACCACCACGCAGACGCACAGGCCCCCGGCGAAGACGGTCCGGATCCGCCCCAGCGCCGCCACCCAGAGGGTGAGCCCCGCCGGGAGCGCGAACAGCATGTAGCGGGCATCCATCACGTCCGGATCCCGGAGCACGCCGAACGTGGGGAATTCAGCCGCGTCGGCGCGCACATACCAGGTGAGCGGGATCAACACGGAGACGCAGGCGCAGGCGGCCAGCAGCAACACGCGCGGACGCGCGGGCAACCGGCGAAGCCCCAGGACGAGCACGGCTGCGAACCCGGACACCACCGCCATCCGCACCGCGAACGGCCAGAAGAAATAGGCTATCGCCCCTCTGTCGCCCAGCACCGGGTGCAGCACATAGCGGTCGTTGAGCGTGATCCAGAGGTGCTCCGCCATGCGGGACAGCGGCCAGGTGGGGAAGTCCGCGGCGGGCAAGTCGGCCTGGCGGAGGAGCACCGCGTTCACCCCGGCCGGCACGGTCAGCACCACCGCCGCCAGTGCCTCCCCCACCACTTCGCGCAGGGGCCGGCCACCGCGCCACCGCATCACCCCGCGCAGCAGGAAGACCGGCGCCAGCAACACGCCTTCGCCCGCGCTCGTGGCCGCCGCGAGCAGCACCAGCCCGTCGGCGAATCCCAGCGGGCGGTCCAGGTCCTGGAGCGCCACCAGCATGGCTCCGTAGAAGAGGACGGAGTGGAGGTTGGCGAGGTTGCCCGTCACCTCCCAGGTGCCCGACAGGAAGCAGAACGCCACGGCGGTGAAGATCCGCACGCCATCATGGGGCACCAGCCAGCGGCAGCCGTCCCGCGCGATGAGCGCGAACAGTGCCGCGTTGAGGGCCAGGGTGACGAACGCCACCCCCAGCGCGAACGCTTCGAGGGGCAGGAGCGCCACACCCCACGCGAGCAGTCGCGGGACGACATGCAGATAGCCCGCATAGGGCATGAACGTGGCGCCCAGGCCGTGCTCGAGCGCATCCGCCAGGAACCTCCATCCGTCTTCCGCCCAGACGTGCGCCTGCGCGAGCCGGGCGTGCGAGCGCAACAGCAGCAACGCGAAGCACATCCCGAGCGCCGTCGCATACGGGGAGCGCAGGCGCTCCCACCCCAGGTGGATGGGACGACGGAGCAGGCGTCCCCACCGGGCGAATGAGTCAATCATCGAGGGCACCCCTATACCATCCGCTCCGATCCCCGTGCACGGCGGGGCCGGCGCGGCGCCGGTCCCGCCTCCCTCCAAGGGGCTACAGCGCTTCCAGCCGGAACTGCTGGCAGTCGTTGTTGGACCAGGTCCACTGCTGGAGCAGCGTGCCGTCACCGCTGCCCTGCTGGCAGCCCGTCACGTCCAGCACCTTGCCGCTGTGGCGCGCCTCCAGCCGGTGGTAGCCGTTGCCCAGCGCCACCGGCTTGAACTGCTGGTTGCTCCCGCCGCCGTAGGACCACTGCTGGAGCCCCGCGCCGTCCGCAGTGCTCACGTCCTTCACGTCCAGCGCCTTGCCGCTGTGGCGCGACACGAAGCGGTAGTAGCCGCTGTCCGTTGCCTCCATGGACCACTGCTGGCTCGCGCCCGTGTGGCACGCCCACTGGTGGATGATGGCGCCGTCCGCCGTGCTGGGACCGTTGATGTCCACGCACCGGCCAGAAGCCTTGTTCACCAGCCGGTACGCCCCCGTGCCGCTCGTGCCCTGCGCCACGGAGTAGATGGCGTTGAGCAGCGACGTGCTCCCGGACGTGTCCTGGGACAGCTCCCAGATCATCACGCCGCCGTTCTGCTTCCCCAGCTGCGTCTTCGCCTGGATGGTCGCGATGCCGTTGTAATAGACGTCCCCCACGTTGTCCTTGTAGGGCGCCTGCGAGTCGCGGGCGACGAGCTCCGAATAGCCCACGTAGCTCGACGGCGAGCGCCCGTAGAACGGCACGCCCAGCACCGCCTTCGACGCCGGCAGCCCGCGCCCCTTCCAGTAGTTCAGCGACTGGACCGCCAGGTCATACGTCGAATGCGGCTGCCCGCCGTCGTACGCCATGATGTTGAGGAAATCGACGTCGCTGAACACGGACGCCTGCACGCCGCCGCCCGTGTAGCCGTTGGCCACCACCGCCGCCGTGAGCAGCTTGCCCCGGCTGTGCATGGCCGTGCCCAGCTCGCGCATCAGCGCCGCGTAGTTGTTCCCCGACGTGCCGGGGTCCGGGTACTCCCAGTCGATGTCCACGCCGTCCAGCCCGGCCGCGTTGACGAAGTTCACCACCGTGTTCACGAACGCCGTGCGCGTGCTCGCGTTGGCCGCCATCTGCTCGAAGCCACTGTCGTTGCCGTCGTTCCAGCCGCCTACGGCAATGAGCACCTTCACGCCCTGCCCATGCGCCTGCGTCACCAGCGAGCGCAGCCGCGCGTCAGAGCTGCTCACCCCCGTGAGCCCGCCGGACGCAGTGGGCAGCGCGAACGCGTAGTTGATGTGAGACAGCTTCGAGTACTGCAGCGCATTCACATCCCCCGCCCACGTCGGCAGGTAGCCCACCACGCGCGTGGACAGCGCGGCCGCCTCCACCTTGCCTACCGGCTCCCCAACGGCAGGAGCGTCCTCCGGGCCCGAGCAGCCTCCCAACGATGCGAGAAACACGGCGCCCAGCGCCCACGTCCGGAACGGCGTCGAGGTACGAGACACAGCAGACTCCTGCGAAGGGGTTGAACGGGCTTGACCCGTAAAACCCACTAAGCAGTTTTATCCGGAAGACTCAACGACTCATCCTCTCAGCAGCACCGGCCGCCACCTCCGCGGTAGCGGGCCTGGAGGCGGTCGTTGAAAAACTCCGCGTAGGTCATCACCGCTTTGTCCGGATGGTGACGGCGCATGTGGGCGACGTAGGTGTCGTAATCCGGCACGCCAATCATCGACCGCGCGGTGCGCACGGCCTGCCGCCAGCCGTGCTGGAGCGCCTGCGTGAGTGCGCGCCTCACGGCTTCACCGGGACGGCGGCGGCCACGTAGGGCGTCTCGTGCGACGTGGGCACCGGCGAGCTTCGGGCCCGGAGCGCGGCACGCACGCCGAAGAGGATGGTCGCCACCACCACCCCCATGAAGAACACGGTGAGGCCGGCATCCAGGTAGTCATTGTGGATGATGGCTTCCATCTCCTCCACGGACTTCGCCGGGGCGATGAGACGCCCTTCGGCCACCGCCTGGGAGAAGGCCCGCGCGTGGGCCACGAAGCTCACGCGCACGTCACCGCCGAACACCTTCTGGAAGCCGGCGGTGAGCGTGCACAGCACCAGCCATGCGGCGGGGATGCCGGGCACCCAGACGTAGCGCTCGCGCTTCATCTTCACCAGCGCCACGCAGCCCAGCGTGAGCGCCACCGCGGCGAGCATCTGGTTGGCGATGCCGAACAGCGGCCACAGCGTGTTGATGCCGCCCAGCGGATCCACCACGCCCTGGTAGAGGAAGTAGCCCCAGGCGGCCACGCACAGCGCGGTGGCCAGCAGGTTCGCGCCCCAGGACTCCGTGCGCTTGAGCGGCGCGTACACCAGGCCCGCCAGCTCCTGAATCATGAAGCGCCCCACGCGCGTGCCGGCGTCCACGGTGGTGAGGATGAAGAGGGCCTCGAAGAGGATGGCGTAGTGGTACCAGAAGGCCATCATCCCCTTCCCGGACACCAGCCCGTGGAGGATCTGCGCCATGCCCACCGCCAGCGTAGGCGCGCCACCCGCGCGGGAGAGGATGGTCGTCTCACCGATGTCGCGCGCCGTCTGCTCCAGCACCTCCGGGGTGACGACGAAGCCCCACTGGCTGAGCGTCGCCGCCGCCTGCGCCGCTTCGGTGCCAATCAGCGCCGCGGGCGAGTTCATGGCGAAGTAGACGCCCGGCTCCAGCACCGACGCGGCGATGAGCGCCATGATGGCCACGAAGGCCTCCATCAACATGGCGCCGTAACCCACGAGCTTCGCGTCGCCCTCCGTGGCGAGCATCTTTGGCGTGGTTCCGGACGCGATGAGCGAGTGCCACCCGGACACCGCGCCGCACGCGATGGTGATGAAGAGGAACGGGAAGAGGCTGCCGGAGAACACCGGTCCGGACCCGTCCACGAACCGCGTCACCGCCGGCATCTTCAAGTGCGGCGCCGCCAGCACGATGCCCACCGCCAGCAGCAGCACGGTGCCAATCTTGAGGAAGGTGGACAGGTAGTCGCGCGGCGCGAGCAACAGCCACACCGGCAGCACCGCCGCGCAGAACCCGTAGCCGATGAGCAGCCACGCCAGCGTGCGGCTGTCGAAGGTGAACCAGGGGCCCCAGGTGGCGGACTCGGAGACCTGGCCACCCAGCCAGATGCTGAGCATCAGCAGCACGAAGCCGACGATGGACACCTCCAGCACCTTGCCGGGCCGCACGTAGCGCAGGTACAGGCCCATGGCCACCGCGATGGGGATGGTCATCGCCACGGTGAAGGTGCCCCACGGGCTGTGCGTCAGCGCCTTCACCACGACCAGCGCCAGCACCGCGAGGATGATCATCATGATCATCAGCACGCCCACCATGGCCGTCACGCCAGCCGCGGGCCCCAGCTCCATGCGCACCATGTCGCCCAGCGACTTGCCGTCGCGGCGCACGGACAGGAACAGCGTCACGAAGTCCTGCACCGCGCCGGCCACCACCACGCCCGCCAGGATCCACAGCGTGCCGGGCAGGTAGCCCATCTGCGCCGCGAGCACCGGGCCCACCAGCGGACCCGCGCCCGCGATGGCCGCGAAGTGGTGGCCGAACACGACCCACCGGTCCGTGGGCACGTAGTCCAGGCCGTCGTTGCGGCGCTCGGCGGGGGTGGCGCGCGAGGGGTCCACCTGGAGCGCTTTTTCGGCAATGAAACGGCCGTAGAAGCGATATCCCAGCATGAAGACCGCGACCGAGGCGACCACCAGCCAGATGGCACTGATGGACTCTCCCCGGTGCAGCGCCACCACGCCCAGACAGAAGGCCCCGACCAACGCCAGGGCCACCCATCCCAACTTCCGAGCGACTCCACCCATGATGTCTCCCATCAGCGGGCAGGCCACCCCTACCCCGCGCGCGGTTTATAGCGCACGCCCCGCGTCCACCCGTTCCGCTCGCGGCGGGGTGTCGGGTGGTGACGGTCAGCGCGGGCGAGGTCCTCACGCTGGCCCTCCGAGCGCTCCCGAACGTCGTCCATGTAGGCACGGCCACGCGGGGCGCGTTCTCCGACATGCTCGTCAAGCCGCTGCCCAATGGATGGACGGTGCACCTGTCGAACGAGCACTACGCCGACGCACAGGGCCAGGACTACGAAGCCCGCGGACTGCCGCCACAGCGGCCACTGGATGTCTTCGGAGACGGCAAGGACCTCTGGCACACCCACGCACTCGCCCTCCGTGCGCTGGCGGATTCGCTGGTGCCCCCGGAGGCGAAGCCCACGCCGTAGGAAGCAGGCAGCCTGTCACCTCGTGCCCTCAGGGCCGGGACGACCTACCTCTCATGCGGAAGCCTTCACCTCCGCTCAAAGAGGAGCACCTCCGATGCCGACCCGGTCCCCCACTCGCAAGAGCGTCACGCGCACGCGGCGCCTGAAGGATCCGAAGGGCGGCCTCACCGCGGCGGGCCGCGAGTGGTTCCGCGAGAAGGAAGGCTCAAACCTCAAGCCCGGCGTGAAAGGCAAGGCGGACACGCCGGAGAAGATGCGCAGAAAGGGCAGCTTCCTGCGCCGCCACTTCGCGCACCCGCGCGGGCCCATGGTGGACGACAAGGGCAAGCCCACGCGCCTCGCCCTGTCCGCTCGCGCCTGGGGCGAACCCGTGCCGAAGGACAACGCGGGAGCGAAGCGGCTCGCCACCAAGGGTACGAAGCTGCTGGAGCGCTACCACGCGGCGCAGGAGCGCGCGAAGCCCGCCGCCAAACGCTCCGGCGCCAAGAAGACGCGGACCGCCGTGCGACGGCGAAGAAGCGCGATTCCCCCACCGCGAGGAAGACCGCGACCCGGAAGCGCGCGAAGCTTTCCTGAAGCCGCGCCATCGCCTCACCGCCGGAGCGCCCGAGGGACATCTGCCCGAGGAAGCGTGACGTAATCTGACGGTTCGAAGTGCTCCACCCGGTGGCGGAAGGCCGTGGTGGAGCCGGGCCAGAGGGCGGAGTTTCGCCCCGAGGCATCCATGTACCAGCTTCGGCATCCCCCCTGGTTCCACACCGTGCCGGACAGCCGCGCCTCCAGGTCGCGCACGAACGCGTCCTGGGCTCCTGGATCCGGCTCCACGGCGGCGGCGCCCCGGGCCTCCAGGTAGCGCAGCGCGCCCAGCACGTGCTCCACCTGGGCCTCCATCATCAACAGCACGGAGGTGTGGCCCAGGGTGGTGTGGGGCCCCTGAAGCAGGAAGAGGTTGGGGAAACCGCTCACGGTGGTGCCCAGGAAGGCCCGGGGACTGCCCGCCCACACCTGCGCGAGCGTCCGGCCGTCACGGCCGTGGATGTGGTGCCCCATGGGCATGTCCGTCGCCTGGAACCCGGTGCCGAAGATGAGCGTGTCCACCGGATGGACCGCGCCGTCGCCGGTGACGACCGCGTCCTCGCGCACCTCGCGGATGGGCGCGGTGACGACCTCCACGTTCGGGCGCGTGAGGGCCGGCAGATAGTCGTCGGAGACGAGGATGCGCTTGCACCCCATCGTGTACCGGGGCGTGAGCCGGTCGCGGAGCGAAGGGTCCTTCACCGTCTTCAGCATGTGCCGGAGCACCCATGGCTGCGCGAGCCGGAGGATCCACGGGTGCTGGAAGCCCAGGGCCAGGCTTTCGCGCAGGATGCGCAGCGCCCCACGAAGGAGCCACCGCGCGCCCGGCACCCACCGGTACAGGGCCTTTCGCAGGGCGCTGTTGGGTTTGTCGCCCCGGGGCAAGACCCATGCGGGCGTGCGCTGGAAGAGGACGAGCCGGCCCACCTCCGGCTGGATGGCCGGCACGATCTGCACCGCCGACGCGCCCGTGCCCACCACCCCCACCTGACGCCCGGCCAGCGCGTAGCCCGCATCCCACCGCGCCGAGTGCATCACCTTGCCCCGGAAGCGCTCCAACCCGGGCAGGGGTGGAATCACGGGCTCGCTCAACGTGCCCACCGCCGCCACGAGAGCGTCCGCGGTGAGGGTGCCGTGGGATGTCTCCAGCACCCAGCGCCGCGTCGCCACGTCCCACTTCGCGCGGAGGACCGCGTGCCCCAAGCGCAGGAAGGGCGCGAGCTGGAAGCGCCGCACACAGTCGCGCAGGTACTCCTGGATCTCCCAGCCCGGTGAGTAGGCGCGCGACCAGCCAGGGTTCGGCGCGAAGGAGAACGAATACAGCAGCGATTGCACGTCGCACGCGCAGCCGGGGTAGACGTTGTCACGCCAGACGCCCCCCACGTCATCCGCGCGCTCCAGGACGACGAAGTCGTCGTTGCCTTCCTGCCTCAACCGGATGGCCATGCCCAACCCGGCGAAGCCCGCGCCCACGATGGCGACGCGCACATGCTGCGGAAGACGGGGAGCCACCGGATGGACCTCCTGGACGCGGAGGGGCACGAAGCCCCCGACCTTCATGCTGTGCACATTCCGCCCGACACGGCACCTACGGGAAGGTCCAGAGACCTGGGGAAGCCAGCCGAGGCGGCCTCAACCTGTCCGACTGTCGGGCAGGTTCGCGCGGCGTAGGATGCCCCGCCGTGACGACGCCCCCATCCTTCGCGCCCCTCTTCCGCACGGTCACGCCAGCGGACGAACCGTTCCTCTTCACGCTCTACGCGAGCACGCGCGAGCAGGAGCCGTCCGCGTGGGGCTGGCCGCCCGCGCAAGCGGAACTGTTCCTGCGGATGCAGCACCAGGCACAGGCCCGCCACTACGCGGCGACCTATTCCCCGGAGGGCCACGCCATCATCGAAGTGGAGGGAGTCCCCGTGGGCCGCCAGTGGCTGGTGCGCACCTCCGCGGAGCTGCTGCTCCTGGACGTGACCCTGCTTCCCACGTGGCGGGGACAAGGCCTGGGCACGCACCTGCTGAACGCGATTCAAGCGGAGGCAGCGCGGGCGCGCGTGCCCGTGCGGCTGCATGTCACGCGCGACAATCCAGCGCTGCGGCTCTACACCCGGCAAGGCTTCACGTCCGTGCCGGGAAGCGACCCGGCGTCGCCGTACCTGGAGTTCCAGTGGCGGGCTCTGGAGGGCGACGCATGAACCGGCGGCGGGTGAGCACGCCGGTCCCGTGAGGCCCCGCGCCTACAGCCCCAGCAGCGTCTCGGGTTCCGGGGCGACCGTCTGGAGGAAGTAGCCGCCCGTACCTGCAGAGGGGATATCGATCGTCGGCGAGCCCACGAAGGCGGTACCGCCCGCGTTGCCGCCGCTCCCGCCGCTGCCACCACCGCCGCCACCTGGAATGACGCTGGTGCCACCCCCAGCGGTGGCGCCCGCCGCGCCTCCCGCCGTCACCACGGAGCCCGTCACGCTGGCGGTCGAGGATGAGATGAAGTGGACGATGCCACCGCCACCGCCACCGCCACCGCCTTCACCCGAGCCGCCGTTGCCGTCGTAACCGTTCGCGCCGTTGCCACCCTGTACGCGGATGGTGCCACCCAGCGTGATGCTTCCCTTCGCCGCGACCAGCACGATGCCGCCTCCGCCGCCGCCCGTGCCCACGACGGATTGGGTGCCAGTCCCCGTGTTTACGCCGCTCACCCCGCTCGCGTTGACGTTCGCCCCCGTGACGATGCGGATGTTGCCCCGCGCAGCCAGCAACAACGAGCCGCCACCCGCGCCTCCGTTGGCGCTCGGGCCCACGAAGATGCGCGCGCCAGCTCCGCCCGACGCAAACTGCACCCGGCGCACCTGGGCGGCCTGGAACGACGTCAGCCCCGCGCCACCGTTGTAGTTGGTCGCCGCCGTCCGCGCGATGCCCGTGGGCGCCTCACCATTGCCCAGGTCCTCCGCGCCGGCCTGCACGGTCACGGTGCCACTCACCGTGATGTCGCCGGAGGAGCGCAGCACGCTGCCGCTGGGGAGGATGAGCGTTCCGGCGATGTTGATGCTGCTGAACTGGAGGTTGAAGCCCGCGGGCAGCGAAGCCACACCCGCCGCGGTGGAGAGGTCCACCGTCTGGCCCACGCCCACGTTGAACGCCCCCGCCGAGCCGTCGCCGTAGAGCCCCTGCGTGCCCGACGGTCCCTGTGGTCCCTGAGCCCCCGAGGCACCCGTGGGGCCCGCGGGTCCGGTCGCACCAGCGGGGCCCGTCGCACCAGCGGGGCCGACCGCGCCGGTCGCTCCCGTGGGCCCTGCCGCGCCCGTGTCACCCTTCGCGCCAGCAGGGCCGGTCGCACCAGCGGGGCCGACCGCGCCGGTCGCTCCCGTGGGCCCCGCCGCGCCCGTGTCACCCTTCGCGCCAGCGGGGCCGGTCGCACCAGCGGGTCCAATCGCTCCGGTCGCTCCCGTGGGGCCTGCCGCGCCCGTGGCGCCCGTGTCACCCTTCGCGCCAGCAGGGCCCGTCGAGCCAGCGGGGCCGACCGCGCCGGTCGCTCCCGTGGGCCCTGCCGCGCCCGTGGCGCCCGTGTCACCCTTCGCGCCAGCAGGGCCGATCGCTCCCGTGGCCCCCGTCGGACCTGCCGCGCCCGTGTCGCCCTTCGCTCCCGTCGGACCCGAGGGACCGACGTCGCCCGTGTCGCCCTTCGCGCCCACGTCACCCTTCGCGCCCGTGGGGCCCGTGTCGCCCTTCGCTCCGGCCGGCCCCGTGGGGCCCGCGGCACCCTGCGGACCCATGGGCCCCATCAGGCCAATGGGCCCCTGGGGTCCCATCGCGCCCGCCGGTCCCTGCACGCCCTGCTGCCCTTGCGGACCGGGCTCGCCGGGGGCACCCGACAGGCCCTGCGGACCCTCGGGACCCAGCAGGCCGGGTTCACCCGTGGCGCCCTTCTCACCTCGCGGGCCGGCCTGCCCCTGGGGACCCGTCGCGCCCGCAGGCCCCGGAGGCCCTTCCGGTCCCGCCGGCCCATCGCCCGTCTCTCCCGTGCAGGCGGACACCATCAACGTCGCGCAGAGCGACAACGCACCAAAACGCGAGAACACCCCACGGAGGGGAACGAAGGCTCGAAGCGACATGGATCAGGTCCTCCCCAACGAAATTCAGCGCGGCGACCTGCGGCGTAGGAACCGGGGCCGTCACCGACCGTGAAGCTTCGCACACGCTGGGTTGGTTTGCCTGTTGACGCGCCGCGCTCTTTTATCGAGGGACCGCCCATGGTCTGTTCGCTGGCCCACACTCGACGTCACACCAGGGGGCACCATGTCCACGCCGTACATCGGGCAGATCATCATGTTTGGAGGCGACTTCGCGCCGAAGGGTTGGCTCCTCTGCGACGGCACGTTGCTGTCCATCGCGCAGAACCAGGCGCTCTTCGCCATCCTGGGGACGACCTACGGCGGCAATGGCACGACGACGTTCGCGCTGCCGGACCTGCGCGGCCGCTTCCCCATGCAGCCCGGCCAGGGCCCCGGGCTCACGCCGCACTCGCTGGGCGAGAGCTCCGGACAGCAGTCGGTGACGCTCATCTCCCCCCAGATGCCCGCGCACACCCACCCGCTGATGGCGAGCATGCAGGAGGGCAACACGGAGAGCCCGCAGGGCGCGTACCTCGCGGC